>JACCVS010000271.1 GCA_013698055.1 Acidobacteriota bacterium | reverse complement strand
GTCAACGTGCGCGTGCGCGAGAAACGGCCATTCGATGAAGTCGAGGCAATCTCGCGGGCAGCGCGAGCGACTGAGGAGCAACTCGGCGAGACTGGTCGCCTGCTTCTACGCTATTCCGGGACAGAGGCGCTGGCGCGCGTGATGATCGAGGGCGAGCGGCAAGAGTTGATCGAACAATACGCGAGCGACCTGTCATCTGTTATCCGGGAAGCCCTTGGCAGTGTCGAAAATTAACCGCAGATGAGCATAGATCAGAGAAAGCAGGAGTTCACCACAAAGACGCAAAAGATTAAGACTTTTATCTTCTGTGTCTTTGTGCCTTTGTGGGTTTTATTTTGTGTCTTGGGAAAATTCTACGCGAATGTAGGTGTAAGTCTTACACTCCCCGACCGCCTTTACACTCCGGGACGGGACACGCCCGCGCTCTCGAAAAAGGCTAAAGCCTTGAAAAGTTAAGGTTCGCACAGGCTTCAATTATTGTCTCTTGCATGGCACGGGCATTGCGATGTATATTGCGGGGCAAGAGAGACGGTTGGTGGATCCTCCGTCTCAAGTGGTTGCTGGGGTGAGGACAGTGACCACATATATGAGCAGGCGCGGTAGACTCCCACGTTACCGCGCCTGCTCGCTTTTTTAGGGCATCCTCGCTGCCATCCTGCCTGAAAGGTTCTCTCTAACCTATCATCGTGATACAATCCGCGCCGGTTAGTTTCTCACTAAATTTTGACTTTTGACTTGGGTTGACGAACACTGAATCGTACTCTCACACGATGAACATTAGCGACTACCGCCGCGATTTCGCCGAATACTCTTCCACCATCGAACTCGCTCACTACCAGCATCGAGCCGGTTTTGAACGAGAACTCCATCTCGAATCAATCTACGAACGCTACGGCGATTTGTTTACGCGCGATGCGATAGATGCTCTCCAGCGTGCATACGATGAGACTCCTGCGCACCGGGAAACAGAGCGCATGGGGCTGCGCTTGCTCTGCGGCGCGGCGCGCATCGGGTACCTCGAAGCGCGCGCCAGGGAGTTGACGGATGAAGTGGCGCGTTGTCATTCCTCTGCGCGCGTCGAGTGGGAAGGCGAGAGAATCCCCGTAAATAGCGTCCCTCAAATAATCTCGAATGAGCCGACAGCTTCACGCCGCCGTGAATTATCGGCGCGCTGGGTAGATGCTCATAATGCCTGCAATGATCTGCGCGCCGCGCGCTTTGAATCTTTTCATGAATCTGTTGGAATGCTCGGCTTCGATTCTTATCGCGCGCTCTTCTCGGACATCACGGGCACGGATTACGAGCGCCTCGCAGATTCAGCCAACCGATTTCTGGAGAGAACGGAAGGCGCGTACACGTCTGCGCTGGCGCGAGTCGTAGAGCGCGATTTGCCGGGCGTTTCGCTCGACGAACTACAGCACGCCGATTACTTTTTCTTCCAGCGCATGACAGGGCTGGATTCATTCTTTCCCGCGCAGGATTTAATGACGACCTACGCTGCTGCTCTGGAAGGACTGGGAATTCGCGTCGAGCAGCAGCAGAACATACACATTGATGCGGAGGCTCGTCCCTTCAAAAATCCGCGCGCAGCCTGCTTTCGCATCAATCCGCCTGACGATGTGCGCCTGCTGATTGCGCCCGTCGGCGGCGCATACGATTACATGGTGCTTTTTCACGAAGCCGGACACGCGCAGCACTTTGGCTGGTCTTCACGCGAACTCTGTCGCCAATATCCGGAGTTTCTCCACGCGCCGGATACTGGAACAAGTGAGGGCTATGCCTTCCTGCTCAGCCATCTCTTTCACGATGCCGGGTGGGTCATCGAGCATCGCGGTGGAATCAGCACGGGTCAGGCGCGCGAGATTGTGCGCAGTCTGGCGCTTTTAACCTGCGGTAACATCCGCCGCCGCTGCGCCTCTCTGAATTACGAGATTGAGCTGCACGATCATTCCCAACTTCGCTCCGAGCATCTGGCCGCAACCTATTCGGATGCGATCTCGCAGGCGACGCGCTTTCGGCGCAGCCCGGCGCTATACCTGGCTGATGTTGACGACGGTTTCTACTCCGCCGCTTACCTGCGCGCCTGGGCTTTCGAGGTGACGCTTCGCGAGCACCTGATGACGCGCTACGGTCGTCGCTGGTGGGCTTCGCGCAAAGCCGGGGATGAATTGATTGACCTCTGGAACACGTCCTCACGCTATACTGTCGAAGAACTCGCTCGACTGATCGGAATTGGTGAAATCAGTTTCGATCTTCTGGCTGAGAGCTTGATTGCGGCGATGAAAGAGGACTGAAAAAAGAGTGCAGCGTGTGCGCGTCCGCGTCTCGACAGCGCGGCAAGAGGCTTATGAAATAATAATCGGCGCAGGAACGCTCGCCCGCCTGGGCGATGTTGCGCGGCGCTCTTTGTCGCCGCACGTGCGCCGCCTCGTCATCGTCTCTAATCAAAAAGTCTTCAGCCTCTACGGCGAGCGCGCTGCTCAAAGCCTGCGCGAGGAAGGTTTCAGCATCGCCCACTGGTTGATGGGCGACGGCGAGCGTTACAAAACTGCGGCCACGTTGACGCGCCTGCTCGCTTTTTTTTCAGAGTCAGGACTGGAAAGGAGCGACGCGGTCGTGGCCCTCGGCGGCGGCGTGGTGGGCGACCTCGCGGGATTCGCTGCTGCGGTTTACTTGCGCGGTATTGCTTTCCTGCAAGTTCCGACGACGCTGCTCGCGCAGGTGGATGCTTCCGTCGGCGGGAAAGTGGCGGTCAACACGAGCGCGGGGAAAAACCTGATTGGAGCTTTTCATCATCCGCGTGCTGTCCTGATAGATACCAATACGCTTCAGAGTCTCCCGCCGCGAGAGATGACCGCGGGCTGGTGCGAGAGCATCAAGCAGGGCGCGGCAGGTGACAGGCACCTTTTCGACGGGACGTGCAGCTTCCTGCGTCATCACACTCTGGATACAGCGCTCGCACGCAAGCAGGGGCTTGAACGCCTCATCGCCGCGCAAGTTGCGTTCAAGGCATCAATCGTCGCGGGCGACGAACGCGAAGAACTGACGCGCAACGATCATCGTTCCCGTCGTATTCTTAACTTCGGCCACACGATTGCCCATGCGCTCGAATCCATCACCCGCTATCGCCGCTTCCGGCATGGCGAAGCGGTCGGCTATGGAATGCTCGTCGCAGGAGAAATTTCCAAAAGGCTAGGCTTGCTTGCTACTTCGGAGTTAGAATTGCTTCGTGATGCCGTTCGCCTCTGCGGACGACTCCCACGCGCCGATGATTTACGTGAAGACGAGATTTTGAGCCGCATCGCTCATGACAAGAAAATGATCGACGGCCAGCTCAACTGGGTATTGCTTGAGCGCATCGGAAGGGCGCGGATAGTTGAAGGCAGGGAAATCGAGCGGCGGCTGTTGCGCTCCTCACTCCGCGCAGGACTGAAAAATATTTCTGAGAAGCGAAAGAGCGAGGGCGAAGTTTGATGAAAGAATCTTTTGGCTCATCCCCGGCGTCAATGCGCCATGCGCGCGGCGCGGCGCGCCTTAAATTAATAATCGTGCTGGCCATCATCGCGCTCATCGGGTACATGGGCTTTCAATTTATCCCTGTGGCCTATCAAGCACGTTCCTTAAAAAAGTTCATGGATGAGAAAGTTACAACCGCCGCCGAAACCCCGGAGATACCAAGAGACCAAAAAGGGCCGACGGTGGAAAATCAATTAAGGTCAAGCGCGAAGGATTACGGCCTTCCGTCTGATGCTAAGATGTCTCATATTTATCAGAATGGCGGGCTTCAGGTCACAGTGCAATTCACGCGACAGATCAACCTTCTTCCGGGCTTTGCTTACAAGTATGAGTTTGATTATACAGCCAAGAGCGATACCTCTCTCAACGCGCCACAACAATAAGACCCTGTTCAAAAGCTGAGTATGCGCTTCTAAACAGAGTCTATTGATACCGCCTTTTAAGTTTACTTATACAGCAACGGAGAGCGCGCGTTGAACAGTTGGGCTTTGCAACTGCACGAGTCCGGCGGGCGCGCTTGAGAGCCAGGTCGTGGGGCAAACGCCGCAACGCGTGCACTCGTTAACCGAAGGGCACGGAGGCGTCGAGCGGGCAATGTGAGCGCGCTCATGCTCTTTCTGCAAAAACTCGCGCGACAATCCGGAGTCAACAATCTCCCACGCCAAATATTCATCATAGCTGCGGTTGCGGCTCGTGTGGAAAGCCGGGTCAATGCCCGTCTCGCGCA
>JACCVS010000250.1 GCA_013698055.1 Acidobacteriota bacterium | reverse complement strand
TGTGTAGCTGAGGATTGCTTGTCGCTATTGGTTTGCGCGCTCACCCCGGCGTGTAAAGCCGCGCAGGCGAGCACAATGAGGAATACTCTTTTCATTCTCTGTCAGCGCCTCCCTTTTAAACTTCATTTCTTCGGCGGGCGGCTCGGCCTGATTTCGACACGGCTTGGCAGGCTGCGCTCGTCCGTGTGAAGCAGATCGAGGACGACGCGGGCGATGTCTGTGGGCTGCAACTGCCAGTCTTTGCTTTCATCCGGCTCTTCGTTTCCGAAATGGGTGTTGACCGAGCCGGGCATGATGTAACTGACCTTGATGCCGTCATGCCGAACTTCCTGCATCATGGCTTCGCTGAAGCCGTTGAGACCGAATTTCGAGGCATTGTAGGCCGTCATCTGCGGGTGCGCGTTCGTGCCCGCGAGCGAAGAGATGTTGATGATGTAGCCGCCCCCGCGCTTCTTCATCTGCGGGATCGCCTCGCGGCAGCAATAGAAGACGCCGAAAAGATTCGTCTCCAGCACCGCGCGAAAATCCTCCGGCGAAGTTTCCTCGACGCGCCCGAAGATGCCGATACCGGCGTTATTGATTAGCACGTCCACGCCGCCAAACTCGTCAACAGTGTGTTCGACGAGGGCTTTTACTTCATCGTAATCGCGCACGTCGCAGACCGCGCCCGTCACACTGCCCTCACCCGCCTCGCCCAACTCACCGACGGCCTGTTCGACCTCATCCGCGTTCCTCGCGCTGATGCACACGTTCATTCCCTCACTCACCAGCGCCTCTGCAATCGCGCGCCCGATCCCCTTTGTGCTTCCCGTAACGATTGCCACCTTACCGTTTAGATTCATTTAGCCTCTCTTGCTTGATTGTTTTGTGCAGACGACCATAAGGTCGGAGATGATGATGGACTTCTTCAATTGCAAGATGCCCAACGCTGGAGATAACCCGCGTACATGAGACATCAAAGATAAAAAGCGAGCTAACTGCGCGTCCGGTTGATCGAATTGCCATGCCTCGCTGGGATGAGATTTCTACTCCTGCAACTTTGCTACAAGGCGTTCCATAATGACACCAAGGTCTTTGGACTGTTTATAGTGGAAAGCGCCACCCCCAGAGATTGAAGCCAAGTCGTCCAAGACTCCCTTGTAAACATTATTTGTAGACATCCCGATGATGGCATACAGCTTGACTTTCTTTTCAACCAAAGCCCTTTTCACTTCATTCAAAGATTTATCAGACATCGTGTCTACGCCATCGCTCACGACAAGTAGAACTCGGTTTGAAGGCTCTCTTTGCGTGATCTTTTCAATGCCTAAATAACAAGCATCATATAAAGCAGTAGCTCCCTCGCGCCGTATAGAAGCGATTTTAGATAGGGCCTTGAGCGTGACACCAATATCTGTGCTTCCATTCAAGATTATGGTTGGCTTGGTGCTAACACCAATAATAAAGTATTGATTCTGACTGCTAAGTTGAAATAACTGGGAAAGCAAGCTTTTCAAATCCTTAGGCTTTACTGTGGGGGATTGATCATACTCATTTGTGGACTGCGATAGGTCAAAAATGATAGCCAAGCTAATTGGCATTGAGGATGAATATTTGGGGGCAGAATCTGTCAGAGGCGCAGAAACCATCACTAGAAGTAGAGTGAAACACGAAATTGAAAGGCGTAAGATATTTTGCCACCTATAAAACATATTCATGCTCCTCGTCCATTATAGATAATATTGCCAGAGGCAGAACCTTATATTATGCGTCACCCATTGAGTTTCTCCCGTAGGCGCTCGTTGACGACCTTCGGGTTCGCTTTGCCTTTTGAAGCCTTCATCACCTGGCCGACGAAGAAGCCGAAAAGAGTTTCTTTGCCTTCACGATACTGTGCGAGTTGCTGCGGACTGGCTGTCATCACCTGTTCGATGATGCCGTCAATCTCGCCCGTGTCGCTCATCTGCACCAAGCCCCGCTCGTTGATGATGGCGGCGGCTGTTTTGCCCGACGCGAACATCTCGATTAGCACGTCTTTACCCTGCTTGCCGCTGATCTGGCCTTCGCCAATCACGCGCAGGAGCGCGGCGAGTTCTTCCGGCGAGACAGGGCATTTATCCGCCGTTAGCCCTGCCGTCTCCAACTCGCGCAACAACTCAGACCTGATCCAGTTGGAGGCGGCGCGCGAATCGTTTGCGGCTTTGGCCGCCCGCTCGTAATAATCCGCGAGCGCGGCATTGGAAGTTAACTGCGAGGCGTCGTTGTAAGAAAGCTCATACTCTTTCATGAAACGATTGCGCCGCACGTCCGGCAACTCGGGAAGAGATTCTCGCACGCTCTCGATCAACTCTTTCGAGATGACGAGCGGTGGCAAATCCGGCTCAGGGAAATAGCGATAGTCGTGCGCCTCCTCCTTCGAGCGCATGACGCGCGTCTCGCCAGCGCGCTCGTCCCACAACCTCGTCTCCTGACTTACGCGTCCGCCCGATTCAATCAACTCGATCTGTCGCTCGATCTCAAACTCGATGGCGCGCTGCATAAAGCGCACGGAGTTGAGATTCTTTAGCTCGACCTTCGTCCCGAACTTTTCTTCGCCAATGCGCCGCACGGAGACGTTCGCTTCGCACCTGAGATTTCCCTTCTCCATGTCGGCATCCGAAGCACCGACCCAGGTGAGCGCCTGCCGCACGTGATTGACGTAATCATAAGCCTGCCAAGATGAGCGAAAGTCCGGCTCGGTGACGATTTCGGCGAGCGGTGTTCCGGCGCGGTTGAGGTCAATGTAAGAGTAGCGGTCAACTTCGGGCAGACCTTCATGCACGTTCTTGCCCGCGTCTTCTTCCAGATGCATTCGCGTGATACGAATTTTGAATGGCCGCCACTCGCGCGCATGACCGCCTTCGTCGCGCTCGGCGGTCATAATCTCAAGCTCGCCGTGCTCTGAGAACGGCTGATCGAATTGCGAGATTTGATAGCCTTTGGGCAAGTCCGGGTAAAAATAGTTCTTGCGCGCGAAAATTGATTTCTCGTTGATCTGCAACGAAAGCGCGAGCGCGGCACGCGCGCCAAGCTCGACGGCGCGGCGATTCAAAACGGGCAGCGCGCCCGGCAACCCGAGGCAGACCGGACACGTATTCGAGTTCGGCTCATCGCCAAACCGCGTCGAACATCCACAAAAGATTTTCGATTCAGTGCTCAATTGAGCATGAATCTCAAGACCGATGACAGTCTCCCAACCATGTTTCATAGTTTTCAGTTTTGAGTTTTCAGTTTTCAGAAATCGGCCTTCAGCTTTTGCTGAAAACTCAAAACTGAAAACCGAAAGCTGATTAAGGTCGTAGCCAGCCGGGTAGTGCGCCTGCGCGACGCGCTTCTTCTTCAAGCAGACGCCAACGCGCCTGCAATCCCACTCGCGCTGCTTCAAGTTCATGCAGACGATAAATGAGATTGGTACGTTCGCCTGTATAATCGTAGTTCGGATAAGGTGTGTTCAGGTAGATTCCAGCCGGGGGAATTATTCCCTGCCTCATACCGCCTCGCCGCCCGAAACCTCTTGATGTCAGACCCGCGTTAAGCTGAATCTGCGCCTGCGTCGCGCCGCCGAAAGCAAGAAAGCCTGCGCCTTGAATTCCCGGACTGTTTCCACGCATAAAGCCCGGATTCCCCGTGACGATGGGAAACCTCACGCGGGGCTGGCGCGAATGGAAAGCGGGGGCGACCCCTGAGATGAAGCCGTAGTTTCCGAAGCCCGTGTATTCGGGAATCTCTGCCAACCGTACACGAACGTAATTGACCTGTGCATCGAGCGCGGCAATCTCTGTTCGCAACCCGGTTGAGCGCGTCCGCCAGTAGGCTTCCGCTTGCGCTTCTTCAACTCCGCTTTGCCGTGCCGCCTCGCTCAAACGCTTCGTTTCTTCTTCAGTGCGTAAGCGCGTCTCTTCCAGCGAGGGCAATCCTAGCTCGACGCGGCGTCGCTCATACTCCTGCTCGCTTCTTTGCCGCGCCTGTCGCGCCGCTTCTATATCTTGTTTCGTTAACTCACGCCGTGGCTGTCGCGCCGTGGCAACTTTGGTTTTGATAATCGCCTGCTGTGCCGCGCGCCCGAGCAGCGCGCCCGCAGGCTCGTTATTGATGCGCTCTGTGGCCTGGATGTCAACGCTCGACATGAGAAGCGTGATGTTGATGCCGGGCGCAGTTTCGTATGTCAGAGTTAACTTCGTGACCGTGAAATTCATCGGGACTTCGACGCGACGCCCGCTTCGCAGGACAACTGTATAGGCACCGGCAGCGACAGGCAGCAAGATGGCGAGCGCGGCAACGAAGATGAGGCGTCTTGCGGACGCGACGATTCCGTTGAGACCGAAGCCGCTTAAATATCCCTTGAGTGCTTTATGCATTGCCGTTTGCTCCTACTGCCTTGAAAAATTTGCTTTCGCCAACGAGTATAACATCCGCGGAAATTGACACCCAACGGGAAGATGAAGGGAGCGAGATGGGAAGTGAAAATCCTTGTTATCAAACAGCCTCTTTGGTGTACAATCCGCCCATCCTAATCTTCGCTCGCACATTGAAAATACGCGGAAGCGTCCTTTGAGAAGGATGATGCGACCGCCCACGGTTGTTAACCTTTTTCTCAAAAAGGAGAGAACAAAGAGTTATGGCAAAAAGAGTAGCTACCCTGATGGGGGTGGTGTTCATCCTGGCCGGGATCATCGGTTTCATCAGTAACGACCTCCTGGGCTTTCACCTGAGTTTTTTCCATAATGCTGCGGTTCATATAGTCTCAGGCGTCGTCTCCCTTTACTTCGGCATGGCCGGGACGCTCAAGGGTGCGCGTCTTTTCTGTCTGATTTTCGGAGCCGTTTACACCTTGATCGGCGTGGCTGGATTCGTTCTGGGAAGCAACCAGTCTCCCTCTGCTAATATCCCCGGCCCGGCAGATGCTCGCCTGTGGCAAGTTATCCCTGGCCAGCTCGAATTAGGGACAAGCGATCACATCCTGCACATCGTCCTCGGCCTCGTTTTTCTAATCGGAGCCTTGATGACCCGAGACGGTACCTCGCGGCGAACGGTGGATTAAGAACATTTTCGAGAGCGGAATGCGGAGTGCGGTTTGAGAAGCAAATGGCTCTCAAATCCGCACTCCGCATTTCGCTCTCCACGCTTCAAAACTTACTCTCGCAATTCGCTTTAGAAGCGAATGCTCGCTCCGCCCCTTCCGACTACACCGGGAGCGCGAAAGCCATTCTCAAAATACTTCCGGTCGAAGATATTATCCGCGCCGCCTGAGAGAATCAGCACCACATCTTCTGACAAGACACGCTCGTAGGTCACGTGCGCGTCGGCCTTTGTATATCCGTTGAAGGTGAAATTCGCCTGCCTGAACGGGAAGTTGCTCTCAAAGACGGGAGCGATGTAACTACCCGTGCGGTTGAGATCAAAGCTGATGAGGACGGCGCGGAAGCGTTGGTTGAGCGTCAACCCGAAGAGATGGCGCGGAATGACGAACTCCGTCTGCAAGCCTGTGCCGGGAACGAAGCGGTCGCTGTTCGTGTAAGTGTAAGACACACGCAAATCCGTGCCGCGAAACGGCGCAGCTTCCATGTAGCTCTCGATGCCGCGCGCGAGGCCACCGGGACGATTAACGTAACCGCTGAAGCGGCCTATGCCGAGCGGGTCAACAGCGAACCCGGTGAAAGCAATCGTGCGTTGCAGCCGCGTGTAGAAGTAGGTCGCGCCGAAACGCACGCGATCACGATAAAGGCGCTGGTCAAAGCCTCCGTCAACGCTGATGGATTGCTCGGCTCTGAGTGTCGCATCTCCAATTCTTTGCGGCGTGCTCGCAATCACCGCTTCGCCGAAGCGCTCGAACAGAGACGGCGCACGAAAGCCGTTGCCGACATGAGCGCGCAGCTTCGTTCCGCTAGACCGGATGAAGTATGCGATTGCACCGTCACCCGTGATGGATTTTCTTGCCTCAATGCTGCTCAAAGTTCCCGGACGGTCTTCCGCGCTGATCCTGTAAAACTGCCCGCGCACGCCAAGCGAAATTTGCAGACGCCCGTCGAGCAGAAACATTTGATCCTGCCCGAAAACTGCGAAGGTGCGTTGGCGGTCAGTCGTGCTGTTGAGCAAAGAGAACGACGGGATGCTTTGCTGAAAAAGCGATTCGCGCTCGTACTCCATCCCGGCTGTCAGGAGGTTCGCGCGTCCCAGGCGGAAGTTAGCGCGCGCGTCGAGCGTGTC
>JACCVS010000245.1 GCA_013698055.1 Acidobacteriota bacterium | reverse complement strand
CTATCAAGCGCCTCGTCCGTTTCTGCGCTTGTCGGGTACTCCCAGTGAGTGTTAGCGTTATGGTTGTAGAGGTAATCAGCCATCGCCTGCGCCACCGGACGCGGCACCTGAGTTCCGCCGGGGCCGTCGAAGTAAGCGACTGAGTGACCATTGTGCAGCCGTTCAAGAGCCGGGAAATGCGCCCTGATCTCCGGCGTGGTAGCAGTTCGTGCAGCGTACTGACGTTTCGTATTAATCACACGCGTTCTATCCTTATAAAGGCTTCCGTCACTGTAACTGAATTGCAGACAATAGTCTTCGAGAGAAGCTATCTAAAAAATCATGAGTAAAACAGATGTCGAGTCCATGCTACATGAATCCGTAGAAGTTACAATCTTCAACCAAACCTACAGGCTTCGCTCGAAAACTGATAAGACCCACATTCAGGAAATAGCCCGCATCGTTGACGAGCGGATGCGCCAGATATCATCTCAAATAACGACCCACGATGTAGTGAAGATCGCCGTTCTGACAGCAATAAATATCGCCGATGAGATGCAGAATCTCAGGAACTATTATGAGCAGGAGATACAGCCGCTTCTCTCAAAATTACCTGATGAGGGGGAAGAGGCTAATAAGGAAAGTGAAGCAGGGAATGAGAGTGAAGCGGATAAACCTCAATCATGGTTTGATGATTTCTTCGACTCGAAGATAGAGACCAAGAACAGGGATGAAAGGCTTAGCAGCCAAATCTCAGCCAAGCTGCAATCTCTTCGTCAACCTAGCTCAGGCCAGAGTGAAATTACAACTGAGGATGAGATACCCGAGTGATAGTCACGTTCCTGCGATAGGAATTCAGATCAAACACCCGCGCCGCTCATTTCCGCTTCGATTTACTGCTACGCTTCTTTCTTGCTTTGGTTTCACACTTTTCGCATTTACATCGCTCGATGTGCGCGTCTAAATATTCCTTACCGTAATTAATGGTCAATTCTTCTCCGGCTTTGATGTCCTTCAACGCCCAAATCCAGATTCGCCTGCCGGTAGTCAATCCTTCGGCGTTTGGCCCGCACGAGTGATTGATGTAACGGGCTTTATTGCTTCGCGAGTGGCCGTCAACGGCGTACTTCTCATCAAGCTCAAAAAGGTATTTCCCGCCTCGCTCGTCGGCTTCCTCGTTGGTGATGATGGTGCCGGTGTATTCAATGATTCGTTTCCCGGATTTAATGTCTTGCAGCGTAAATAATCCCAGCCCTGTTGCGGTACGCCTGACGGCGAATTTATCTTGCGTCATTTTATCGGTATCGCCCAATCTCCCATCAGCAAATTTTGAGGAACTTGTTTGAAGTCATACTGGTCTGTCGCAGCGTCGCGGTCAAATACCCACACCACATCGAACCGATCCTCCGGCCAGCTTTGCGGAGATGCTTCCCTATTGCCCAGGATGTAGCTGGCGATTTTCGGGATGAATTCGTACTGCCAGCAAATAAGCACCACCCCGGCGCACACGAACACTTCCTCCAGCATATTCTTCACATCATCTTTCGCGAAGTTCGAGTTAATTCTAATCGCAGTCTTCTCGGCCAGAGGTGTAATCGTCTCAATCGGGCGCTTGCTTCCGTTGCGCCTGATGAATCTGGATGCATAGAGAAACTGTGGCCTGGATAATGTCGGGTCTTGAAAACAGTCGTTTGGCGGCGCGAAGAGACCCGCCAATGCGCCCGCTCTTTGCCACCCCCGAACTGTCAGCGACTCTCTTTCGCGCTCGCCCTCTAACGTGATGCCATAAGGAGGAGGAGAGTTGGACGGTTTTTCTGCGTGGCGTACCACCATGATCTTCGTCGCCTGTCGAAGAACTTCGCTCATGTCCGTCTCCCTGTGGATTGCTCTCTTTGGTTTGATAACAAGCGGCAAGCGCGCATCTTCAAGAACTTCATTTCTCAGGCAGCAGCGCCGCCAGCATCTCGAAGAAATCGTGAACTGCGAGATAAGATTCCTTCAATTGCTCGTCTGTCCCGCCGCCAGCATCCGCCTTGAACTTAGCCAGCGCGTCGCCGAAGCTACCCAAATTTACTTTGAACTCTTCTCTGCTTTTCTCTTCGACGCCTGACGGGATACCGAGTTTCGTAATGGCTTCGCCCAGCGTCACAAGCTCACTGGCCTTCAAGCGAATCTGCTTGAAATCATTTTTCGGTAGCGCCTCATGCTGCAAGGGATGAAGGACATGGTGAAAGTCTTCATACTCTTTGACGCTGAATCCATGATCCGCCGCCCCGCGCTTTATCCCACCGTGAGCAAATGAAAGCGTGGCCGCGCACGAAAGCAGGATAACCGCCGCAAAGATACAGAGCGTAAACTGAATGGTTCGTTTCATCAACTAAATCCTTTGGCTTCAAGCGAGATAATTATACCGCGCAGGCGCTCAAAATAATTACGCCTGACGTTTCAAATCTAATTCCATGCCGGGATGCGGTGCCGTAAATTCTGGGAATCACACTGGAACCGCATCACGCGCCAGAATCCAGTTGCGCCGAGCATAAAGCATTCAACATCATTTCTAAAGTTAATGATGAAAGAAATAGTTAATGATGAAAGAAATGTTATCGAGGCTTCGGCGGGCAATCGTAGTCTTTGATTCCTTAAGTTGTGAAGGCCCAGATCGCGGCTTCCAGTTCGTCGAGCGTGAGATGAACGGCTTCGGGCGCGAGCCTCAAGGCGTACTTTCGTAAGTCGCTGCACTCGTATAAGACTGTCAGCAACATCAGGCGCGCGCGCAAATTTAGATCAAGCTGCGCTTCAGTATATCCGTAAGCGAGCAGCATCGCCCTTTGCAATTCGCGGCTGCCCTGCACCATGAGGACGCCGGGCGCGACGAATTCATATTCATGAAACCCGCAAAGCGAATCGCCGAAGTCAATCAAGCCCGTCACGCGCCAGTGACCGCCCTCTTCATCGAGCAGCACATTGCCGGCATGAATATCGCCGTGAAGAAACACCTGTTCGTAATTTTCCGGTAGCATCTTCAAACGAGCCGAGATGAGTGCGGGCAGACTTTCCAGCCATTGATGGTTTGCTCCGCAGACTCTCTGCCGCTCGACAGATGCAAGCGCCTGCCGCTTTATGAATCCGCGCCAGTCAGGATTCAGTGCATCTTGTTCCAGCGGAGCTTTAGCCTTATGTAGCTCATTCATCGCGACGCCGAGGCGCGTCATAATTTCAAGACGGTCAGGCAATTGGATGCTTTCCCACACCTCGCGCGAGGCGTGACCCCGGAGCTTGGTCATGATGAGATACTGCCACCCTTCGACATCTCCGACGAACAATAGTTCAGGTGTCTCGATGCCGAGCGTGCCGTGTGTAAACTCAAGCGCCGCAGTCTCTCGCAAAAAATTCTCGCGAAACGGGGCGAAGATTTTGATTACGAGAGCGTCGTCAATGAAGAAGATGATGTTTTCGCCCTGCGGCGAGCGACGCAGGCACATGTAAGAGATTTTATGTCGCGCGCAAATTGTCGCGGCGGCTGTCTCCCACACTTCATCATTGAAATAATGATGGTAAGCGGCAATGTCAGAAACGACGGGAAGTTTCGGGCGCATCATAAGCGGCAATCTTACAATGCCTGCCCGTGTGGAGCGAGGGCGAGGATTACATCTTTTTCAACAGCGCATGAGAAGCGTAGCTCGCGTTCAAAGCCTCAATGATATTCGCGGCCTCGCGCGCGTGCCTGATGGCGTTGCGCCAGTTGATGGCAATTGTGTAGTTCACTTCTCCGGCGTTCAGCCTTGATGATTTCATCTCATCAGGCTCTGCGAGATTGTTAACATTGACGACCATCTTGCCCTGACGATAAGTCTTGCGCCACCAGAATAGCCCGTTGGCATACGAGTTCCGCGCATGGTAGAGAGGATAAAAGAGCGGGCTGCGCGGCAACGACAGCAGAACCCTGTCAATTGATTGCAATGTCTCTGACGCATCTTCAGAAAGTTTCTCGAAAGGCACACGAGCTAACGCGCGCTTCTCTTCAAACTCAGCTAAGGATGAATAGTTGCAGACATTCTTCTCTAAAGTCTGGAGAGACTCCACAGCTTGCCGGGCAAGCGTGAGATCGTTGTCGCGTTCCCTGCGGATCAATTCCAACGTCGCCATCGTGACGACATCGTTGATTCCGCGATGATAATTGATGACAGCCTCCGCCCAACGGGTATGAAGTCGCGCTTTAGCTTTGAGGAAATCCTGAAGCCTGCCGGTTTTGCTCTCGAAACAGAGTTTCGCATAAACCTCTCTCGGCTCATCTATGCAGTCAAGCGTGTGGTTGTTTGAATCAATCTGGCTTTGAAGGACTTCATCGTAAAGGAAGACTGCGGTAGTCAAATCTGTTTTAAGATCGCCCGCGCGCAAGTCTGCCACCTGAACGAACAAGCCCGGATACATCTTAGCGACGAGCTTCCGGTGCTTCTCTGAACTGGCGGACTCCGCCGTCAATCGCTCCAGCTCACGCAGCTTAGCGATGATGCTCTCGCCCCTGTTGAGGTCTTTTTCCCTTAACGTGGATGCAGGCGCGCTGGCGTAGGCAGTGAAGCCGGACAGCGAAGAAACGGTGAGAAAAGCTATGAGAATTAACTTTGGCGCGTGCCGCACACAGGCCGCCGCCGTTGGGGGAAGATTTTTATTAACGAGCACTTTTGATACCCTCTAAGTCCCTTGAGATGGGCGAAATGGACTAGACTTTTAACCTGCTATGGGACATTTCACCGCACGAAGGTATGCCACAGCGGCTCCAACACACTCACATGCTGCTTAACTGCACGAAGAGTGCCAGAATTCTGACAACGCGAAATCCTTTCCCTATATAGATGATGAAACGGACGGAATTTCCAAGCTGATTAATCGAAGAAATGAATAGACGGCGATTAACATGATTAACATCATGGAGGAGAAGATTAGTTGTGTTGATTGAGCCTTAATAAACCTTGAAGGGAAATCTGCTGGGTTGTAAAGTGAGGCGGTATTTGACAAGCATTTGGGTGTGTTAAGCTGAATTATTTAGCAGACAGAGTGGTTAGCTTGCCTCTTTGGCGTGAGTATTTGTGATGATAAAGATTACCGAACGCCCACTTTCAGAAACACAGTTGCGTCATCTGACGTACGAGTCGCCGTTTTTCCTTTTCAAGAATCGTAGAGAGATTTGGCAGCAAGAACTTGATCGAGGCATTGCTGAAATTCTTGAGCTTGAAGTTTCCCGAGCGTGGGGAGCTAATATTTGTACCTGTTGCCCTAATTCCTACTTGTTTCAGGTTGCAGCGGATAATTATGTGTTCATTGAATCTTGGGCTTTCACCAAATATGCGACTATGGCTGATGAATTTCCAAGACAGAAAATCAAAGTTGAGCGGTTGCCTCTTTCTAAAAAGATACTCGCGCTTAATAATGATGGAGAGTTTATGCCAACAGAAGAAGTGCAACTTGCACTAACCGATTTACCCAATTATGGGAATACGGAATGTGAAGTGTTTCGGGCAAATCAATTCTCAGAGGAGTTGCGTTCCAAGCTACGCATCAGCTAACAATCCATCCAACCCGACGCCTTGATAACATCCCTTTCATACTCGTTTTTACAGGCGCGGTTTGTATGTCTCATGCTCGGCTTGTCTCAATTGCGTGACGGCTCAATTTACGTGTTAGGCGTCCAAACTTATTTCGGAGTATATTCAGTTTATGAAAGCTGTAGACTCATTTCGCGTAGACAAATCAGCATTGACAGTTACGTCTCTGTCTGATGAATCTGAAGAGAAGGAATATTGGAGTCAAAAGTCTCCCACAGAGCGTTGGCAGGCTATTGAGCAGATGCGGCAGATCATTTATGGATATGATCCTTTTACCTCCCGACTTCAGAGAGTTCTTACAATTACTCAACTCTCACAAAGTTAGATATTTGCTTGTTGGTGGATATGCTGTCGGTTATTACGGCTACCCGAGGGCAACGGCAGATATGGACATATGGGTAGCGACGGATGCCGAGAATGTGGAAAGGGTGCTCGCTACTTTAGCCGAGTTTGGGTTTGCGGAAGTTGAGCCGGGATTATTTGCTGAAGAGAAGCAGGTGCTTCGGATGGGCGTGCCGCCGCTGAGGATTGAGTTGCTCACAGGTGTGTCCGGTCTAAAGTTTGAGGAGTGTTATCCTCAAAGGGAAATAGTGAATCTTGGCGAAGTCGAAATCAATCTAATCAGTTTAGGGCACTTGAAAACCAATAAAGCGGCGAGCGGCAGATATAAAGACTTGAATGATCTGGAACATTTGCCTTGATGGCAGGCCGTCTAACAATCTCGTCAACCTATAACGCATTCAACCTCACTGCTCGATAGCAATTTTTTTATGAAGAGTCGCTTCTTGATGCGTGCAATCTTCTATCTTCCGTTAACATCTTCGACTGCGGCGCGTAGCACTTCGGCCACGCTCCACGCCTGCGCGATACAGCCGTTAGGAGTGTGCGGTGCGTCCCCGTCGAAAATCTCCGAAATGTGCCCCAGCCCCGCCTCACTCAAGTGGGTGATGAAATTCGCGAGGTATGTGCGTGCCCGCTCGCGCGCTTCATCGCTTCTATTATGTGCCTTCACGTAGGCGGTGATGAACGGCCCCATCAGCCATGCCCAGATAGTTCCCTGGTGATATGCTCCGTCGCGGCTCAAGCTGTCGCCCTCATATCGCGGACGATACTGTGAATCGTTGGGTGAGAGACTTCTCAATCCGAAAGGGGTAAGCAATTCGCGCTCAACGGTTTCGACTACGCGCCGCGCCTTTTCACGCGAAAGCATGGAATGATACAGGCTCTCGGCGAAGATTTGATTTGGCCGGATTGAAGCGTCCCTCGTCTCGCCATCTATTACGTCGAAGAGGGATGACGCTTCCTCATTCCAGAATTGTTCGTTGAAGCTCGCGCTCGCTCGCTCCGCCATCTCCGCGTACAGGGTGCGGTTCGCCTCGTCACTGAATTTAGCGGCTAACTCTTCCATGACTTTCAGCGCGTTGTACCAGAGCGCCTGAATCTCGACGGCCTTGCCACGACGGGGCGTCACGACCCAATCGCCGACCTTCGCATCCATCCACGTCAGTTGCACGCCAGCTTCGCCCGCGCTGAGCAGCCCGTCTGTGCAAACCTGTATCCCGTAACGCGTGCCGCGCACGTGCCATTCGATAATGTCCGTCAACACGTCGTACAAATTGACGCGAACGAACTCGTGATCGTCCGTGTAGTGTAGAAGCGAGCGGATTGCTTCAAAAAACCAGAGAGTCGCGTCAACAGTATTGTATTCGGGTGTCTCGCCCACGTCGGGGAAACGGTTCGGGAGCATCCCACGATCAACGTGCCGCGCAAACTCGGAGAGAATGCTGCGAGCGACATCAAAGCGTTTAGTGATGAGCGTCAGCCCCGGCAGCGCGATCATTGTGTCGCGTCCCCAGTCGCTGAACCAATGATAGCCAGCGATGACGGTCTTCTCTTTTCCTCGCGCGACGATGTATTGATCGGCGGCTACGGTGAGCGCGGTGGTGAGTTCATCATTGCCCGGCGATCTTTCAATAATCTTTCGTCGTCGTTCTATCTCCGCCTGAGCATATCCATTGGCGCGGCTGATCTCGCGGCGCTCGGTTGAAGCGATGATACTCACGCTGCTGTCATGATTGAGATTGAATTTCAGAGCGAAGGGGCTGAAGAGGTCTTCGGTGGAATCGAAGCCGCGCGCGCGCTCTTTCCCGTATTCAAAGCTGCGATACCAGAATGACGCTGCGTCAAGCTCACCGGAATCATGCGCGAAATAGAGCGCAGGCAAATCGTCGTAAGGCTTGATGGTCAAGAGAGCTTCGTCTGCCTGAACATGAGAATTGATCGCGTCATTTTCATGCATCAAGCTGTGATAATCGCGAAACGCAATGAGCGGGCGTAACTCGAAAAGGATGAGGGATGAAGGATGAGGGATGAGGGATGCAGCCGCGTCATTTGCTCCACTTGACTCGGCACTCCGAACTTGAAAGCTGTACCGGACAACCGTCGTGTTTTCGCCATGAAGCATGAAGACGGATTTTTCAATCGTGATGCCTTCGACCTCATAGGTGAAGATCGGAAATGGATCGAGGCGAAAGCCCGTCTGGTACTTGTAACCTTGCGGGTGAATGACGCTCGTGTAGTGGTTCGCCGACAAATCATAGCGTCGCCCGTCAACGATCAGCGTTTCTTCCAGCTTCGAGAGCATGACGATGCGCCCGACCGGTGGCTTCGTCGCGGCGATAAGCAATCCGTGATAGCGGCGCGTATTAAGACCAGTGATAGTGGATGAGGCGAAGCCGCCCAGCCCGTTTGTTTCTAACCACTCGCGCGTTGATGCAGCCGCCGGATCGCCGCAGATTTCCTGATCGAATCGAATCATATAGAGATGGGGAAAGTGATTGAGTCCCACAGAGACGGCTGAAGTTCGATTTCTTTCAGCCGTCTCTGTGGGACTCAAACTTTACCACTTGTGCGTTTACGGGGCACTTCAGTATTGGGCTATTACTAATCGCTCCTGAAGAAACTCATGCCGTCCGAACTCACACTTTTCAGTCAGGCGCTTCATTCTTCTTTACTTGCTTCATGAGTTGATTGACATTGCCCTGACCGACGATATTCACCACGGTCAGCTCTTTCGGCTCGGTCACGATAATGGTCATCCCGGCGTAAATGTCGCTCTCTTTGCTCTTGCCGAAAACGTAAATCTCGACGGTCTCGCGCCCTTCAGGGTCATCCTTGTCCTCTACTCTCATGAATCGCGACCATCCGGGGGCGCGTAACTGCGCGCGAATCTCTTCGACTTCTGACTCACCGTACTGCCCGGTCTGCTTGAACTCGAAGCTACGAACGTAGACCATACCGCCGCCATCGGGCGTCGTTTCCTCTTTATTAACCACCTCACTGGCTCGCGCGGCGAGGCGGTCGAGGCTTTCTAACTTAATTTTCGCGCCCTCCTGAGCTTGCGCCGGGATTGTCGAAAGAACAAAGAACAATGAAAGAAGGCCGAAGAAATTTCTTGGGTGAGAAAGTAAAGTTTTCATAATCGCTCCTCATCTGATTTTCTAATCTGGAAATTTACGCTTTGCCGGGACTGTAGGGTAAGACGAACCGGAGGTGAAAGCGTTAACATATCTTCTTGAAAATCTTGCCGACGGGATTATAGTTATCTTCGCCGCGCCTGACGACCCGGTTGCGATGCTCAAAATCCAAATAAGCTGAACACGGCGGAATTCACGCTTCAGACAATCTGCTGACTAAAGGAACGCTTCATGTCTTTCCATCAAACGCCGCCAGGTCTCGGCAACCAGTATGAAGACGACCGTGTTCTGCGCTCATACTTAGCGCGCACGCTTCCACCAGAGATGCTTCGCGAGATAGAGCCGTCTCTGACGGAGATGGGGCGATTGACCGGATGCGACCTCTACCAAATGCAACTCGCCGACAGGCTGAATGAGCCGGTGCTGACGCAATGGGATGCGTGGGGAAATCGCATTGACCACATCGAGCTAACGCCTCTGTGGCGCGTAGCCGAACGAATCGCCGCCGAGCATGGCGTAGTGGCCACAGCATACGAGCGCAGGCACGGCAAATTCTCAAGAGTGCATCAATGTGCGCTCGCTTATCTCTTCACTCCATCAACGGATATTTATAGCTGCCCGCTGGCAATGACGGACGGAGCAGCGCGCACGCTCCTCGGTTCGGGGAATCAAGCGCTGATTGAGCGTGCTGTGCCCCATCTGACGACTCGCAACCCGGAAGAATTCTGGACGAGCGGGCAATGGATGACCGAGGTTACGGGCGGGTCTGATGTTGGCTTATCGGAAACGATGGCGCGTCAGGATAGTGGAGGTGTCTGGCGTCTTTATGGCAGGAAGTGGTTCACGTCGGCCACCACAGCGCAGATGGCGCTCACGCTCGCGCGCCCCGAAGGGAATGCTCAGGGCGGACAGGGGCTGGCTCTCTTCTATGTCGAGCTGCGAGACGAGAATAATCGTCTGCGCAATATTCAGATCAATCGTCTCAAAGACAAGCTCGGCACGCGCAAGGTTCCGACCGCTGAACTGACTTTGGACGGAACGCCAGCCATACTCGTTAAGGGAGTGACCGATGGCATACGTAACATCACGCCGATGCTCAACATCACGCGGTTATGGAACGGCATTAGTGCCGTCTCACTGATGCGGCGAGGGGTGGCGCTCGCGCTCAATTACGCCCGCAAACGTGTGGCCTTTGGCGTCTCAATTGCCGAAAAGCCTCTTCACATGGACACTTTGGCCGGGATGCAGGCTGAGACAGAGGCAGCATTTCATCTTGCCTTCTACATGGCCGAGATGACCGGGCGCAACGAGACGGGCGAGATAAATGAAGAAGAGACTTTATTGCTGCGCCTTCTCACTCCGGTGATGAAACTAATCACCGGAAAACAAGCGGTTGCCGTCGCCAGTGAAGCGCTCGAAGCCTTTGGCGGCGCGGGCTATGTTGAAGATACAGGGTTGCCCGTACTCTTGCGCGACAGTCAGGTCTTGCCGATTTGGGAAGGAACGACGAATGTGCTGTCATTAGATGTCCTGCGCGCTTTAGGTTCGGATAATCAAGCGTTTCAAATATTGAAAGCGGAAGTAAGCCGATGCGTGAAAGATGTTCATGATAGCGGTTTGGCTCGCGCCGCACGTATCACACAACAGGCATTAGAACATGCCGAAAGTTGGCTGACAGAAGCGAAGGAAGAAGGGCGGGCTGCGGTCGAGGCTGGCGCACGTAGATTCGCAATGACTCTGGGGCGCATAGTGGAATCGGCGTTGCTCCTCAAACACGCGCAGTGGTCGCTGGCTGAAGAACAAGACGGGCGAGCGGCGGCGGCTGCGAGGCGTTTTGCCAATTCGGGAATTGATCTTCTGACAGAGTGCAAGATGGATGAGGCGCACATTTTACTTGGCCTTTGAATAATTCTTTGAGCTAACTTCCCGCTTCATACTTGAGGTGGACGACCTTTGCCTTCCCCCTAGCGAAAACTGTCACGACGAACAGATCATCAAATTTCTGCTCATCAATTTTCGGGACATTATCTCCGCCAAGCATCTTGATGACCTCTGGAATTGTATTGCTATGCCCGATGACTAATACTGCCTCTCCAGTTCGTTCATAAATCTTGCCGGTTATCTGTTTGATGGATTGCTCCGAGACTTCTCTGGGATTCGATTGGCTCATCTTGAGCGGCAGAGAGGTGGCCGTGATGCCGAGTTGTTTCGCGAGCGGCTCGGCGGTTTGGATTGTTCGCTGGTACTGCGAGGTATAGATTGCCTTGATGCCGGACTGCCCGAGAATGCGGGCTAAAGCCTGTGACCGGAGCCGACCGCTTTCATTCAGAGGCGGGTCTTCGCGCGGGGCGTCCGCTTTCTCTGCATGGCGGATGAGAAAGACCGTGGTTACTTTGAAATTATCCTCAGTTGCCGGGTAAGCGTTCACCTCAACGCGCGTGGCGGTAGCTTGAAGAAGACATAACGCCGCCATCAGCAAGACCGGTAGTAACGCCGCGCGGTTGCAGGATGCTTTGCGGAGACTACCCGCAACTCCGAGGATAGTTATCTTTTCACTCATGTACAGAGACCTCCTGATAATCTCACTGAACGTCACGGACGTTGATACTGTGGTCACGCCTTCGGCCAGCCTGAAATGAAGGTGCAAGAGATGAAGCCCTCGGCTCCGCCTCTTTATGCCTTGTTGACTACTGCTGCTACTCGGCGGCGGTCTTGGGCGCGGCCTTCACAGCTTCAAGCTGGAGCCTGATTGTGACCTCGTTGCCAATGTCTAATCCGCCACCATCGAGCGGCTTGCCCCACGTGATGCCATAGTCGCGGCGATTGATCGTCGTCTGCGCGTCTATGCCAAAGCGCATGTTGCCCCTGGGGTCTTTGACCGCGCCCGTGATCGTGAACGGAAGCGCCACCTGCTTCGTCACTCCCCTGAGCGTGAAGTCGCCGTGCAGCACATAGCGGTCTTTGCCTTTACGTTCCACCCGCGTGCTCTTAAAGATCATCTCCGGGTACTTCGCCACATCGAAGAAATCCCCGGTTCGCAGGTGCGCGTTGCGAGGCTCGATGCCTGTATCTATGCTCTCGATTTTGGCAGTGAACTCGACCGACGATTTGGTAATATCCTTTTCGTCGTACCTGATCATGCCGGTAAAATCCTTGAAGCGCCCTTCTACCCAGTTAATCTCATAGTGACGGATCGCAAACCCGATGATGCTGTGTGCCGCGTCAATCTTGTATTCACCGCCGGGGATGGATACATAAGAAACCTTGGCTGCTTTCTCCTGTGCGTTCGCCGCCCAGGCGGACAAGCCGCTTTTGATGAAGGGCTGCGCGACAATCGCCGCCAGCGCGATGACCAGAACTGTGTTAAGAACTCGTTTCATCTGTTTCTCCTTGATGTTTTCTTTGAAATGTCATTTTGTAAGCTGCATGTGAGCGATGGTTTATGTCTGTTCATATCTATCAGTGATACGTGAAGGCGCATCGCGGCGCAGTAGACGATCCACGCTCCATTGTCCTCCCCCCGCTACTAGACAGGTAGAGGAAGACGAAGCTATACAGCACTGCCAGCTCGCCTCTGTTAAGAATCGGCCAGAATCCTCCCGGCGCGTGGCGCATGAAATAGGCTACGGCCAACAGTCCCGACAGGATGAACGCCACAGGGCGCGTGAACAACCCGACGAGCAGGAGCAGTCCGCCGAAGAACTCAAGCACCCCGGCCACACCTGTCAACGAGAGCAACGAAAATGTGCCGTGTGATGATGGCGCACCGGGTGCAGGCGCTGGAACAAGGACGCCGAAAACCTTCTGCGCGCCGTGTTGCATGATCAGCAAAGCCGCGACAATCCGCAAGCACGCTCAAGATGCGCGGCATCCACTTAGAATAGAATGAATCTGGATTAGCCATGTGTTTCTCCAAAACCTCTGATGCCCATAACAAGTTTTCAACCCCGCGTGTTGCGCACCGTCTCCAGTAATTTACTGAGGGTGGAGAGTTGTTTCTCTCCCATGTGACTCAGTTGATCGCAGTGACATTGCTCGACCGGTTCGTCAAGTTTGGAGAGCAAACGCAAGCCGCCAGTGGTAATGCGCGCGATGATCCGGCGGCGATCCTTTGGCTCCCGCTCGCGCGAGATTAATCGGCGCGATTCAAGCCGATCCAGCAGACGAGTGATATCCGAATCTTTCGTCACCATGCGCTCGCTGATTTCACTGCAAGATGCCCCTCCTGCGCTCTTCGCCCCGCGCAGGATTCTGAGCACGTTGTACTGTGTAGGCGTTAGCTCCGCTCCCTTGAGCGTCTCAATGACCCTCCACGACAGCAGTTCCGCCGTGCGAAGAATGTTTAAGTAAACCTCCTCCTCCCGGCTGGTGAACGGCTTAACCTGCTTTAACTCTTCCTGGAGTTTCGGGACCATGTGTCTAATGATAGTCGTTATAACGACCATCGTCAAACAGTCTCCCGGCGAGGCGAGGCAACCTCATCATCGAAGGTACAGTGCAGAGCGATCCTTAAGCCTCTCCTCACTGAAGATTAAAAATGTGATGGTGGAGTTTATGAAAGGCTTGTCTGTCTCGACCACGAAAATCACGCTGCCGTCCATGAAGTTCACTCCTTTGAATGCATAGGCAGATAATTGAAGGATTCGGGACAGGAGCAGTACAGCGCAGAAACTTTGCAGAAGGCAGAAAGCAGAAGGCGGTAAGCAGAAAACAGCGAGTCCTCTGCCTACTGCCTACTACCTTCTTCAGCCGTGGTGGGCTCTCAACTCTCTTGATCCTCAATCGAGCTTTGCTCTGGACATCTTCACACGCCGTGGAGCGAAGCTGATACGGCGCGTTTCCCGGATGCGATTGTCGGCGAGATTACCCTCAACTATCTCATAGCCGAGCAGTGCGAAGACGCGCCCGCGCACGAAGAGCGGGCGGGCGTTGCCATACCAGTCCACGCAGGAAGCTCGGCACCCGTCGTCGGCAGACCCTTCCGATTTCGCTGCGAGGTCTCCCATTTCCGTCAGACGCATCGAGTCGTTGCGAAGGAACAGGATGGATGCCGAGTCATTGAACAAATGCTCGTAACCGGGGCGTCCCGGCCCACGAACGGGTAAGCCCAACAGCCCGGAGTCAGGCCCTTCCGCCTTGTAGAAGAAGCCATGACTGCGCAGTTCGCCCTGCGATGCGCCTTTGCGCGTGTAGCGGTGCGTCACGCTCGGCTCCTCGCCGACGAGACGCACCCCGGTGAAATGCAAGTTGCGCCCGTCCGTGCCGACGACTACCGCGTCACGTCCCATCGCCTCGATCCGATCAACACCATGCGCGAGTTGTAGCTTTGCCGCTTCGCCGCCAGCCCAGCGCACCGCATACAAGCTCGATTCGTTA
>JACCVS010000227.1 GCA_013698055.1 Acidobacteriota bacterium | reverse complement strand
GCGCAAATCACCGAACTCCAGCGCACGCTTGATCTCCTTCGGCAAATGCACACGCAATTCCGACTCCAACTCTTCTAGCTCCGATTGAAGCCGAGCTTTGATCTCTTCTATCAACTTTGTTCTCACTATCGGCGGGTATTTAACCGCGTATTCGGGCGCAACTAAATTGCAACGAAATAAAAATATTGTATTTTGCTACTTTAGTAATAACATCTTTCCGGCACTATCAAAGAAATTTACGACGATTGAAATTAGATTTTGCTGTTGGACCCGACGCCCTTCTCCTGTAACCTCTAATGAGGCACTGCGCCGTTAGTTCCCGTTTATGCCCCTAGCGCTCGTCGTTTCGAGCATTTTGTGATTCCTCATCCGGTTGAGTGTCATTGCTCTCTGGCAGAGAGCGTGTCGCTTTTGCTCTTAACAAGACCGACCCTGGAGGGATGCAATGTCAGAGCAATACCTGAATAAAAGAAGACTGGTTCTCTTCGTGGATGACGATCCGGAATTGCGTAAGCTTGGACGCGTCAGCCTTGAGCGCGCCGGGTATGGTTATATAGGCGCGTCCAACGGTAGCGAAGGCTTGCGGCTCGCCCGCGAACTGTACCCGAATCTTATCCTCCTTGATTATATGATGCCCGGCATCAGCGGGAAAGAAGTATTCGTCACGCTCGCCACAAGCGACGACGAACGGCTGCGGCAAACGCCGGTCGTGATGCTGACGGCCAAGCATGACAATCACGACGAACAGCGTGAATTGCTTGGACTTGGAATGGCCGCCTACCTTTGCAAGCCGTTCGGTCATCATGAATTGCTCAATGTCATTGACAACGTCCTCATCACGGCGCAGATCAAGGAGCGCAACCGCACCCTTGAAGTGGAAGCGCGTCAGTCGTTCGTCGGCACAGTGCGGGCGATGATTACGCTGCTCGCCGTCAAGGACGGCTACACGGGCGAGCATTCAAACATGACCGCCGACTTAGCCGAGACGCTCGCCAGGCGTCTTAATCTATCGGAAGAGGAAATCATGCACGTTAAGCTCGGAGGCCTTTTGCACGACATCGGCAAGATCGGCATCCCCGAATGCATCCTCTGTAAACCGGCCTGCCTGACGCCTGAGGAAATGGCCATCATGCGCCAGCATGTGCATTACGGCGAACAGGCTCTGGCAGGTGTGCCGCACATGGAGACCGTGCGCGCGATTGTCAAACATCATCACGAATGGTGGAACGGCGGCGGGTATCCCGACGGCTTGAAGGAAACGGAGATTCCGCTCGCCACGCGCATCGTCACGGTCGCAGATGCCTACGATTCAATGACTTCTGATCGTCCCTATCGCCGCCGCCTCTCACAAGCGACCACTATCGAAAGGTTGCGCGCTGCCGCAGGCATCCAGTTCGACCCGGTTGTAGTAGAAATACTGGTCGAGTGTCTTGAAGATTACGACACAGAGCAGACACGCTCGCTGAACCTGAAATTTCTAGACCATCTACACCACGCAGCATAAGGGAAGTAAAAAGGTAAAAGTAAAAAGGCAAAAGGAAGACGGAGAGCCACTTCAAAATTAAAAGTGGTTTCATTCTCACTTTTGCCTTTTACCTTTTTACTTTTGCCTTCCACCGTGGTGCGTTGCTTCGTCAGGAGCGCCGAAAGAGATGCCCGTGTCGCGCGCCGTGCGGACGAGTTGGCCGTCGGGCGGGACTGTCTTGATAGCAGCGACCGCTTCGGAGATCGGGACTGTTCGGATATCTGCGGCCTGAAGCGCGACCATCATGCCGCGCTCGCCTGCGGCCAGCGCGCGTACCGCGCACGCTCCGAAGTTCGTCGCCAGCATCCGGTCAAAGGCATTGGGAGAGCCTCCGCGCTGCAAGTGCCCGAGCACAACGCAGCGGGTCTCCTTGCCGGTCATTTGCTCAAGGTCATTGCGTAAGTGGTTGCCGACTCCGCCCAGTCGCGGCGCGCTCCCGGCCTTGCCCTCTTCCTGATAAATCATGTCGTGGCCAACTTCCTGCGCGCCCTCTGCGACGACGATGATGCTGAACTGCGAGCCGCTGGCTTCTCGTTGAGCTATTTTCTGCGCCACCGATTCTGCGGAGAAGGGAATCTCGGGAATGAGAATCACATCCGCGCCACCGGCGATGCCGGAATGCAACGCGATCCAACCGGCGTGCCTGCCCATCACTTCGAGAATCATCACGCGGTCGTGCGACTCGGCGGTCGTGTGCAGACGGTCTAACGCTTCGGTTGCGATGTCGAGCGCGGTGACGAAACCGAAAGTCAATTCGGTTGCGGCCAGATCGTTGTCAATGGTCTTCGGAACGCCGATGACCGGAATGCCCTGACGATCAAACTCCGCCGCGATAGCGAGCGTGCCTTCTCCACCAAGCACGACAAGAGCCTCAATTCCCAACCGCGAGAGATTTTTGATGGCCTCTTGAAAACTTTCCGGGCGCTCGTCGTCCGTGTCTCCATCCTTGTGCTTGACGAAACGTCCGCGATTGCGCGTCCCCAAAATAGTACCACCGCGCGGCAGCAGCCCGCGCACATCGGCAGGCTGCAACTCTCGCGTGCTGGTTTCGCCCAGCAATCCCTCGAAACTGTCTTCGATACCAATGACGCGCATCCCGTATTCGCCCGTCGCAGTCTTCACCGCCGCGCGAATCACCGCATTCAATCCGGGTGCGTCGCCACCGCCCGTCACTATGCCGATAGTTTTGTACATAATCAGTGGTCAGTGGTCAGTAGTCAGTAATCAGTTAAAACAAGCGACGAGCTTTTTTGCTTTTCAATGACCACTGACTACTGCCTTACCTTTGGTGGTTCGTACTGCTCGCCGTAGTCTGGATACTCGCGTGTAATGGAGTCGCC
>JACCVS010000199.1 GCA_013698055.1 Acidobacteriota bacterium | reverse complement strand
GACTTTGCCGAGAAAGGCACTGGCCGTCCCCTGCGCTACCCGGAAGTGCAGACCAACGAGGACGGCACGGTGATCCAGAGCGGCGATGAGCAGATGCAGCTAACGCCCGAAGGCAAAGGCGCTATCGCTGAATTCGAGTCTGTCGGCTCTGGCTTCTACGTCGGCGGTGGCTACGTTATAACGAACCGGCATGTCGCGCATCCCTGGCTCGCAGACGAGCGCGCTCAGATGCTGAGCAGCTCAGTTCGCGGCCAGCCGCGTTTGAAAAAGTTGCTGGCTTATTTCCCGGATCACCCGCAACCGATCACGCTCAAGTTTAAGGTGGCGGCTCAACGTGACGATCTGGCCGTCTGCATGTTTGACATTAAGGAAGCGCCTACTGATTTGCCGGTGCTGCCGCTGGATAAAAAAGATTCTGACGCCGTGGCGGTCGGGAGAACGGTCGTGCTGATGGGTTATCCGAACGGCCCTGACAGATTGCTTGCACTCAGAGACGATGCCGAGGCCTACATGATTCGCGCACGTTGTGGCGGCTCGCTTGGCTCGCTTCTGGGCTGCCTGTCAGATAAGAATCGCATCCAGCCACTGACCACTCAAGGAAACATCACAGACCTTGACGAGCATCGCGTGGTGTATGACGCGCGCACTGCTGAAGGTGGCTCCGGTGCGCCCCTTTTCGGCCAATCGGGTCGCGTCATCGGAGTGAACTTCGCAATCTTCACCGAGAACACGGCGTCGAATTTCGCCGTGCCGATTCGTTACGCTTTCACGCTGCTTGAACGCGCCGGATGGGCGTCGCCCGATGAATTGGGGGAGGCAAACGCGAACGCGAACGGAAATGCAAGCGCGAATGCAAACCAAACGAACCCGCACACTAACGCAACAACGAATTCCTCGCGCAAGGATCGTTAAAGTTTGATTCGTAAAACTCTCCCTCCTCTTTCATAATAACGCGGGCAAGGCTTCTGTGTTTTGACAGAACGCTTTGAGTCAGTATAACCTTGCGCCTTTTGTTGCTCGGGGAGTTTCGCTTGATTACGAGCCATTCGTCCGGGCGCGCTTATTTCACGCTTTTGGAGCATTCATAAAACTCGTGTCCGCATCGGCAGAAACAGCAGGAACGGTCGTCACGGCAAGAATTAGACCCGAGTTTTTCGCTAACACGGGCGTGCGCTCCATCAGTCGCACGCTGATTGTCTCAACTCTGGCATTGATTATTCTCGTCGGCTTCGGTTTCCGTGCCGTCAATCTGGGGGCGGAAGGTTTGAGCGAGGACGAATTGAATAAGCTGCACGCGGTTGAAGATTACCGCGCGCATGGCTTGACGGCGGCCAACGGCGAACATCCGATGTTGATGAAAGCCTTGCTGACCGCAAGCGTCGTCGTCGCCGAATACTGGAACGCAAGCTCATTTGTTTCAAGCCGTCCGTCGCTTCACATCTCGATGGAAGCCGCGCTTCGTCTGCCCGGAGTTATTCTGGGGGCACTGACATCGCTGCTCATCTTTCTCATCGTCTCAGAACTCTTCGGCATCGAAGTCGCTCTTATCAGCGCAGCACTATGGGCGTTTGACCCGAGCGGGATAGGTTTCAATCGCATCGCCAAAGAAGACACTTTCTTTCTCTTCTTCTTTCTGCTGGCGAACGTCTTCTGGCTGAAGGGACAGCGCATCGCCGAATCGGGACAGGGGCGCCCAAAGCTCTACTACTGGGCGACTGCCGTGGCTTTCGGAGCGATGCTGGCGTCAAAATACCTGCCGCACTTTATGGCCATCAGCGGCAGTTATTACTATATCTTTCAGGGTATCCCGGCGACGCGCTGGCGAATGGGCAAGAAGAAATGGCTGATCTTCTTTGCGATTATGGGCGTCGCGTTCCTGATCTTCAATCCGACCATCCTGCTGCCGGACACGTGGCGCGAGATGAAGATTTTCGCTGGCGAGAAGCGCATCGGGCACGACTCTTACGAGTTCATGGGGTCGCTCAATCGCAATCAAATGACGCTCTGGCTCAACGGATCGCCCTGGTATTTCTATTACGTGTTCATGGGCGTCAAGATTTCCCTGCCCGTCATCATCGGGTTTCTCATCGGGCTTCCCCTTCTTTTTCGCAAGAGTTTGGGCGACGGCAGATTCTTCATTCTCTTCTGGTTGTTCTACTGGTTTTTGCCATTTACCGTGCTCGGCGGAAAATTTACGCGCTACTTTACGATGGCGCTTCCCGTTGTTCTGATCACGTCGGCCATCGGCATTCA
>JACCVS010000183.1 GCA_013698055.1 Acidobacteriota bacterium | reverse complement strand
TGGCGACTCGTCATCCTGAATCCGAAGCACGGCTCGCAGCGCAACAACGCGACCTTGATGGAAGAGGTCTGCCACGTCTTTCTCGGCCACAAAGCCAATCGGCTCTCCATCGTGGCGGAGAACAAGCACGGCAAGACGGTCGCACGCGATTACAACGATGCGGACGAAGAGGCCGCTTACGCAGTCGGCGCAGCCGCGCTCGTGCCGTTCGCCGCGCTCAGTAGCTTCATCTCGAAAGGTAAAACTTCCAAAGAGATCGCACAGCACTTCAACGTCAGTCGCGAGCTGGTCGAATACCGCATGAAGGTCTCGCGCCTGTGGGCTGAGTACAAGCTGCGTCACCCGGAAGAGATACGACTGCGCGAGCAGTGGAGCGGGAACGGAAGGCAAAAGTAAAAAGGTAAAAGGCAAAAGTACGGAATAAGTCTTCCCCCGCGTTCTTCCATTTCTTGCTTTCTCTCCTGAAGGAATATGGAAAAGGATGGCCGAAACCTGAAGCAGTTGAGCGACGAGATCAAGTCACTCCTTGATTACCGTTCCTTCTATCTTCGTTACTGTGCGGACGCTCGCGCTCACGGCGGGCGCTTGCAATGTCCAATCCCCACACATTCGCACAGCGGCAAAGGCCATCCAAGCCTGTCTATTGATCTGCAACGCGGACTCTTTCACTGCTTTTCGCGCGATGAAGGCGGCGACGCGATTCGCTTTTACGAGTTGATACGTGGAGTGTCGTTTTCTCAGGCCGTGCGTGAGATGGCGTCTGAGTTGGGTATCAATGAAGGGGGTCAGCGTTCGTTAGCCATCCGCGCCGCGCCCGACCGTGAGCCGCCAGAGGAAGCACAGCAGGAGGCGGAGCCGCTCAACGCGGAGCGGATGACCGTTATCTGCGAGAGCTTTCTGGAAATTTGCCGTCACGAGGAACAGCTTGAGGGTATGAGTTATCTCGCGCGGCGTGGGATTGATGCGAACACGATGCATGGCTTCGGGCTTGTCTATTTCCCGCGTCGCGCTTATCGCCGTGTGATGCGCCACATGCTGGATACATTCGCGCTCGAAGAGTTGCAGCAAAGCGGGCTTTTCAACGCGCAGGCGCATTTGACCTTTTATCGTCACCGGCTGCTCTTTCCATTTTATGTCGAGAGGCGCGCGGTTTATTTGCAGGCGCGAACGACAGCTTCCGGCGTCGAACCGCGCTGGCACAACATGCGTGGCGGCGTGCCGTCGCTTTACAACGTGGATGCTCTGAACGAGCTGCCGAGCAGTGAAATCGTTTATCTGGTCGAGGGCTTTACGGACACGTTGACGCTTGCAGCTTATGGCTTCACGGCGGTCGGGCTGGTCGGCGCGGGCGGCTTCAAGGATGAATGGCTCGCGCCGCTCGCTCGTTTACGCGTCGTTGCTGCGCTCGATGGCGATGCGGCTGGCTTTCGCGCCGCCTCGCGTTATCGCGAGATGTTTGCCGCGCGCGGGATGCAACTTGCCCAACTCGAATTGCCCTCGGATGTCAACGACTTCTTTCAAAATAATCCAGCCGCCTCGCTTGAATTCACTCTGTTGACGGAAGCAGCGGTTGAAACGATGGGCGAAAAGCAAAATTCAGAATCCAGAAATCATGAGCCAGAATAAAAACAGAAGTGGTTCTCCGCCCTTTCATTCTGGCTTCTGGCTTCTGACTCCTGAATTCTGTGACTCCTGTCTTCTGTCTCCTGCTTTCATCGTTTATAATCTCACGTGGCTTCGTGCCTGAATTGGATATGCTGGCGAGAGGCCAGCCACGCCGACCCATTATGACTGAGCAAGTTAAAGAAGCAACCGTAGCGACGGTGGAACTCACCGTAACAGACAAGCTGCGCCTTCTTCTGGACATCACCAAAAAAATCAGCCGGTCGCTTGACCTGCAAGAAGTTCTCAACCTTGTTATGGACACGCTCGACTCGCTGATCCACTACGACGCTGCCGGAATCTATATCCTGAAGGGTGACACGCGGAATCCCGATACCACGCCGAATCAGACGCGCATTTTCCATACTGAGACAGTACGCGGCTACGACATAGACGATCTAATGGAATTGCATCTGAAGATGGGCGAGGGAATCATCGGCCATGTCGCGCAGACGGGTGAGCCGATCATCTCGCCTGACGTTCAGACAGACCCACGTTACGTTAACGCGCGCGAAGAGACGCGTTCTGAAATGGTCGCGCCGATCATCTCGAACGACGAAGTCATCGGCGTTTTCGATCTTGAAAGCGATCAACGTAATGCTTATACGCCTGATGATCTACAGGTGCTGCTGCTTCTGGCCTCGCAGGTCGCCATCATTATTGAAAAGGTGATGCTTCACGAGCAGTTGATTGAGAAGAAGCGTCTCGAAGGTCAGCTTGAAGTCGCGCGGCAGGTTCAATTGGAACTTCTCCCGGCGGCTGACCCGCAGCTTGAGGGATTTGACATCTGCGCTTGGAACTTTTCGACCGAAGAGGTTTCAGGAGATTATTACGACTGGGTCAGTATTTATGATGATCAGATCGGTATGGTCATTGCGGACGTGTCCGGCAAAGGCGTCCCAGCGGCGCTCCTGATGGCATTCCTGCGCGCAAGTCTTCGCGCGGCCATCCACATCGGCTATGCTCCGCACATCTCCATGGCGAAGGTGAACTATCTGCTCTGGGAATCCATTGAGCGAAACCAGTTTGTGACGGCCTTTTACGGTGTGCTGGATGCATCGAACAAAACGCTGGCCTACACGAACGCCGGACATAATCCACCGCTTTTGATGGACGCGGACGGCACGGCGCGTTTCATGGAGCGAGGCGGATTGCCGCTCGGCATGTTCAGGGATACACGTTATTACGAGTATTATCAGCCGATTGAGCCGGGACAGCTTTTAGTTCTCTACACGGACGGCGCGACGGAGGCAACAAGTACGAGCGGCGAAGAATACGGGCGCGCTCGTCTGGAAACGGCTGTGCGTGCCAGCCGCCATTTAAGTGCGCGTGAATTGATTACGGCGATTCAGCAGGATGTGCTGGCGTGGACGGACGGGCGCGGCGCGAGCGATGATATGACGTTCTTCATTGTCAAAGCGAAGTGAAAAGCAGGAAATGGTCAATGGTAAATAGTAAATGGTGAATAGAAACCTCTTGTCTCCATTCACCATTTACTATTTACTGGCCTTATTCTAGTGCGCCGTTAAAGAGATATGAGCGCGGTCGCCGCCTGGCGCAAGCGGAGCGCGGTAATCTCCAAAGTGAAACTCAGCTTCAGTGTCCGAAAAAGCATAAACATCAAAACCGTATGCGTCTAAACACGCTGCCAAATCATCGTTCGAGACGAGATAAACAACGGGAGAGAAACCCGCTTCGGCACGAATTTCCAGCAGGCGCTCAACCACTTCCAGTGGAGCAA
>JACCVS010000173.1 GCA_013698055.1 Acidobacteriota bacterium | reverse complement strand
CGTTGCGGACGAGCGAAGTGAATTCGGCGGCAGCTACATCAAGGTTGGCATCATTTGCTTCCTCACTCATGACTTTTTCGACTGCGATGCCGTCCGTGCCCATAATCAACGCGCCGATGCTGCCATCTGTGCGTTCGATAATCGCTTCAAGTGCTTCTTTGAACATTGGCGTCAATCCTCCTTCTTATGGGCGTGTGCTCAGCCCCGTGGGACGAGCGGATTGGCCGCTCGGTACGGGCGCAGGCTGCTGGATATTCGGAGTGGTCAAGAGCTGACCCTGACCGCCCGGATTGTTTTGCGGAACGCTCTGCTGCTGTTGCAGGTCTGTCGGCGTCGGCGTGTTTGTCGAAGGATTGCCGGGCGTGACAGGTTGAAGGATCGTGGTTGTGCGCGTGCCGTTTCCGATGGTGCCGGAAATTGGCCTACCCTGATAGTCCGGGCGGTAGATGCGCGGTGTGATGAAGAAAAGAATCTCATCTGTTCCGCGCGTGACGAGCTTGCGCTTGAAAAGATTTCCGAGAACGGGAATGCTTGCCAGCCCCGGTGTGCGATTTTGCGTTTCGCCTTCGGTATCAATTATCACGCCGCCCATGACTGTCGTGCCGCCATCCGGCACGAGCACTTCGGATTGCATCCGCTGCGTGTTGATGCCTGGGACGCCGCCAACTGCTATTCCTGTGTTGATGGTGTTGTTTTCAATTGTCACGCGCAGGACGATTGTCCCTGCGTCAGTGATCTGTGGAGTGATTGAGAGACGCAGCGGCACGGAGACGAATGTCGTCGTGACCACGCCGAGCGCGCCCGTCGTCTGCACCGGAATCTGCGTTCCACTTTCAATCTGAGCGGGACGATTGTTGAGCGCCGTCACGCGCGGAGAAGCGACTGTCTTGGCCTGACCCTTGGTCTCGCCTGCCGTAATCAGTGCGCTGATCTGTGCCGTGCCGAAGATGCCCGTTGTCAAACCAATGACCGTGTTGGGAGCCGCCGCGCCAAGACTGCCCGTAGGTTGAGGCGTTGATGCCAATCCACCAGGAATTCCCCGTGGGTTCAGTCCCGAGGTTGAAGTTGTGCCCGTCCCGGTGGTCTGGCCGCTACCGACTCCTGCCGGAATCGTATTTAACGACCCCAATCCACCGCGACCGAGACTGAGTACGGCGGCGGACAACTGAACTCCGAGGTCACGACTGAAATTGCGCGAGGCGATGACGATTCGCGTTTCAATCTCAACCTGCGGCTCAGGCTGATCCAGGATGGCGACGAGTTGACGAATGGCTTCGATGTTCTCGCGCACATCCGTCACGATCAGCGTGTTGCTGCGCCCGTCAACTTCGATTGCGCCGCGACGTGAAAGCCTGCGCTGGATGATCGGGAGAAGACCCTGATCGCCGCCGCCGCCGGTCGCATCGCCGCCTGCGCCACCCGAAAAGCTCAAGTTGGTTGAGCCACCCGCGAAGCCTCCGGTCGAACCGGCGGCCTGCGCGAGCGTGCCGGAAGCGCGCGCGTAGTTGAGACGAATAAATTCCGTGACGAGCTGTGAATTGTCGAGGCGAGCATCGTTAATTTTCTGCTGCGAGGCTGCTTCACCCGCCAATACTTCGATAGTAGCTATGCGCAGGATATTGCCGTTGGCGTCAACGCCCAGGCGGTTAGCCCTCAAAATCGCATTGAGCGCGACATTCCAGGGAACGCCCGTAACGTTGACTGTCACAGGAATAGCCCCGACTGAACTGTCAATAACGAAGTTAACGTCGTACTGAGAAGTTATGAAGTTGAGGATGTCACGTATGTCCGAGTTAACGACATTGAGATTGATGGGTTCACCGACGAAGCCGGGACGGCCATACTGCTCGCCCTGCGTACCTTGCTGATCGTCCTGCGCGCTACTGATGTTCACGTTCGGGCGCGATGGGATCGGTGTGGGCTGTGGTTGCGGACTCTGCTGCTGTTGCTGTGCCGTGCCGTCTTCAATCCTGGCGGCAGGTGTCAGCTCCAATACCAGGTTGTTGTTGGAAAGCTGAGAGCGGTCACGCGCGGGAAGGATCAACCCGACACGCATCCTGACAGACATATCTTCAGGCCCGCGTATCTCGCGCTCAAAAATGACGCTGGAGACAAGCGGCGACGTAACTGAATACGATTTCGCCAGACGCGAAGCATCAACGCCCGGCAGATTGACCATAATCGTGTGTGAGTCAGGTCGCGACACGGAGTAGGCCATCGGCGCGGTGCCATAGATGGTGATGAGAGTGGAGGAACCGGAGGTGTAGGCGCTGACGCTGGTCGCCACTGGCGCGTTCTTTGTGCCCGCGAGCGCGGACACGGAGAGGGTGCAAACCATCAGGAGAACGAGCACTCCTCTGGTAATTGCGGTCAGGTGTCGAAACATATTTCCCTCCTTCAGGGAATCTCTGGGCAAAGCCTTTCGCCACGCGCTACGCTCGTTAATCTTTGTCAGAGTATTGAAGCGCGCGCCGCACTAAGCGAAAATCGAAGCCCACAGGGGTTATCAAACTAGCGCGCACACGATAAAGCCCGAGGCATAAGCCTGAGTTAAATCAGCGTGCGCGCGCGGACGTTAGGTCTCGTCTGTTTGAGGCTCAGGCTCCTGTCCACAGGCGAGACCGAAAAAACTTTATTACTTTTCAGGGATGGGAGCTTTTTCTTCTCCGATTGCCGGAGTTGCAGCGGCTGCTCCGTTGCCGTTGTCGTTGGCAGCCTTTGTCACCGTCAGCGAATCCGTGACGGCGTTGGGCTGGCGAAGAGGCTTGTTCTCGACGGTCTTCTCAACTCGACCGTCGCTCCAGCGGGTTTCATGGCGGAAGACAAGGCGGTCTTCTTCGATGGCGACGAGCTGGCCGTTGTAGAACATCTCGCCGGGATAGATAACGTAAGAAAGTTTGATGGGCTTGGCTTCGACCATCGCCGCATAGCCGCGAGGGGTGCGAAAGATACCAGTCACCTGCATTTCATTCAAGAGCAACGCGGTCGTCGGCTTCGGCGCAGGCTGTTGATTATTCATGGCTTCGACCTTCTGCGCTTTGTACTTCTCGATGCGCTCCTGAATCGAAGGCACGGCGATGGGAGATGCAACCTTGACCGCCGCCTTGATCCTCTTCTTCCTGACAGGTGGTGGAATATACTGAGAAAAGGGGTCGCGCGGCCCACGAATCTTCACACGCGCCGGGGCGTCCTCCTTGCTCTTTTCCTGAGCCGAGACGCTTGGCTGTGCGCTGCTGATAAAGAGTGCGCCCAACAGAGCAAGGCCGCTGATGCTGTAACGAATCATGTATGCGTGGTTCTTCATTTTTTATTCTCGAAAGATAACGACTAGAGCGGGGATGTTTTGGTTAACCTCTTATTTTGCGGGGGCGGGTGCCGGGGTTGCTCCGGCTGGAGCAGCAGCAGCAGCTGGCACAGGCTTCGCAGCCCTTTGAAGCGATTCCGCTGAGACGTAATAAGCCGTCAGATCGAACTTCGCCTCAATCGTCCTTCCCTGGGTTTGCTTGTCAAGCTGCGTGATTTCAAAGTTGGAAATCGAGACGATGCGCTGGTAACGAGCCATCTGCTCGAAGAAATCCCGCAGGCTGGCGTAAGTGCTGGTGACTCCGACGGAGATTTTCTTGCCGTTGTAGAAATCCAGCTGGACATCTTCTTTCGGCGAGAAGCTACGCAGCACGAGCCGTGAGCTACTCGCGCGATCCTGAATGCCTTGCAGCACATTGGTCAGCTCGCGTTGTTCGGGTAACAGCGACTTGAGATCGTCATATTCCAGTTGCTTACTCGCGTACAGCGCCTTGAAATTGGCGAGCCGCTGCGAATCAATCTGGGCACTCATATTCTGCTGCTTCAAAGTCGCCACCTGTTCCTTGAGCTGGGCAACTTCATCGTGCATTCCACTGGTAATGAAGTACCAGAAACCACCGTAGAGAGTGATGGCGATGCCTCCGAAAATAGCCAGCCGGTAGTACCAGGGCAGCTCATGCAAGTTTCCTATTTTCATCTCAGCTTCTTCCCTTCCCGCATAGATTTTGTTTGCGGGCGCTTCAGAGCGACCCTCTGATTGGGCCGATTGTTCCGTGAGTTATTTCTGCGCGACTTGATTGGAGGCAGCAGCTTGTTGTCCGGGAGCGGTTGCCGATGTCGGGCTGGCCGGGACGAACGTGCATTTGATGATAAAAGTCACGACTTCACGCTTGGGAGCGTCTTTCTCTTCTCCCGGAGCAGCACTGGCACCCGAAGCAGAAGAGCTGCTCGCCGAACTCGGGAGCTTCATTTCTTCACGCTGCGTCTCGATGCTGAGATTAGTAAAGAGACCTGAAGAGAACTCAAGACTCTTTGCGAAGTTCGTCACCGAAACCTCGTTTGGAGATTCGCCCTTGATGGTCAGCTCCGTGCCCTTCTGCTCGACGCCCTTGAGGTATAAGCCCGGCACGCTATCAAAACGCATCTTGATCTCACGAAGCACAGTGCCCGGCCCCTGTTGCGAGGAACGCAGTTTTTGAATCGCGTCAATTCTGGACTGAATGTCCGCCGTTTTCTTTTCTAAATCTGTGCGCTCTTTATTAACGGCGGCCATCTGTGTTTGAATGCGCTCTTGCTCGGCCTTTTCAGCCAACTCGGCGTCGCGTGCGCTGGCAGAGCTGTAGTAATCATAGAGCATCCCGGCCATAAGCAAACTGAAGACAACCAGCGCGAGCAGCATCGTTTGCGTGCGCGGGTTCGCGACTTTCTGTTCAACAGCGGCGACACCTTTTGCCCTGTCAGTCACTGAATCTAAAAGGTTGACTTTAATCATTGTGCGTCAACTCCTCTCAAAGCGAGACCGACGGCGACTGCCATTTCCGGCACAACCTCGCGCATGTAATCTGGATCGAAACGTCTCGGATCAACTTTAATCTGTCGAAACGGATCGAAAACTTCGACCGGAATTTCAAAGCGGGTGGAAAGGTATTCGGGGAATCCAGCCAGTTTCGAGCCGCCGCCTGAAATCAGAATCTTATGAACCGCTCCATCTCCGTCTTCAGCAGTGGCGCGATAAAAATCCATCGTCTTGGAAATTTCCAATGCCAGCATATCCGAAACGGTTTCAAGCATTGGCTCAAGCCCTTCAACCTCTTTGCCGTCAGGCGTGGGCATTCCACGCTTGACCGCTTCAGCCTGCTCGAAAGTCAAGTTCAACTCTTTCTGCAAGAGGGCTGTGTACTGGCTGCCACCAACCGATACATCACGAGTGAACACCGACCTGTTTCCGCTGAGAATGTTGATGTTCATTGTGGAAGCACCGATGTTAAGCAGCGCCACGACTTGGCCGGGCATCGGTTGATAGTTCACTTCATAGCAGTTCTGTAGAGCGAAGGTGTCAACGTCAATTACCGCTGGCTGCTTTCCGGCAAGCTGAATAGCCTGCTTAACGTTGGCGATCTTGTCGCGCTTGCACGCGGCCATCAGCACTTGAAGCGCATCCGGCGACGAGCCTGTCACCTGATAGTCCATGCTGACATCGCTGATGTCGAAGGGAATGTGCTCCTCTGCGTGCCATTCGATTGACTCCTCAAGCTCATCCGCGCTCATCTGCGGGACGACGATATTCTTGACGATCACGGAATGCCCGCTCACCCCCGCCGCGATTCGATCCGTTTTGATCTGATGCTCGCGAAAGATGTTCGTGATGACGTTCGACACATCATTCAATTCCATGATCTGGCCATCAACGATGGAGTCCATTTGGAGATTCTCGTAACCGAGACTGACGAGCTGAAGGTTGCCGGGCTTGCCCTGCAATTCGACAGCTTTGACGGAACTGGAACCGATGTCCACTCCGACGAGGCCCTTTTTGCCGAAACCTTTTTTGAACATGATTTACTATTTTCCTCTCGACACTGAAGATTGCCTGCGATGGAGTTGTCGGAGACGGAGGCGGGCCTTTCGTGCCCTGGAGATTTTAGTGGGGGTGACTTTCGTCTGGCGCATCTGGCTTGTAGATTTCATCGTAATTTCGACGCGACGGATGTTCACGGGCTTAACGTGTTGAGCGCGAGTGACGCTCGGAATTAGAGGGAGAAACGTGAATTGATCATCGCGGGTGCGTAGGCTGTGCTTAGAGCCAAAGCGAATGGAAAAGTGGGAAGGACAAATGCGATTGCGCCGGGCGGTGCGCGCAAGTCTTGACCGTCACACTTCGGTAGCCCAGCCGAGTCGGAACTGAATCTTTCGGGGAATCCGACTCCCGTTGGCTTTGCGGCCCCCGCTCACGCGAGGTGTGCCTTTATCGGCTGACTTTCAAATGGCGGCTCGGGTAACTCTGTTGCTCGGACAATTTTGCGCCGCGCTTCGACTGCTTGAGACCAAGGACTCATGCCCCTGTCTGGCGGTTTGAGTACTACCGCCAAAGCAAGAGTACAACAGCGGCCAACCATTGTCAATCGCTATTTTCACTGTTTAACTTATCAACAGACAAGGATATAGGTCACGCTGAGGGTACTGGATGGCTTGGCTTACGGGATTTTCCTGGAACAAACTTATAAATGTTCCAAGTTTTTATTCAGTGAAAACTTCGTAGATTTCCAAAACCGGGCGGTTTTCGGCAAGGCCGGGAGACTGTTTACGATGAGCGGAGATGAAAGCCTCCGATTGTGTCCACTGTTCAAATGCTTCGCGTGACTTCCAGCGGGTCAGAACAACATAGGTGCGGCCTTCCGCCGGACGCAAGACCTGCAAATCAACGAATCCAGCCATCTGGTCAACTGCCCGGTCGCGTTCAGTAAACGTTTTCTCAAAATCCGCCTCGCGCCCTTCGGCAACTTGAATCCGGTTCATTACAACAATCATTACTGCCCTCCGTTTGCTATATCGAGACTTTTCTTCACAATGCGTTCAATCTGAATACAAAATCCTTCTTCGGCGTGAGTATCCTAACGCTCACTGATTCTTTTTATGTCATCGTCGTTAACTGGTTCATTGACAGCCGCTCCCTCTTTTACTTTCACGGTCTTGGCCGGGATGCCGACTTTAATGTGATAAGGCTCAACGTCCTTCGTCGCGACCGCGCCGGTTCCGACCATCGAGTGTTCTCCGACCTGTGTGCCTGCCAGCACGGTCGCGTGGTAAGTGATGCGTGCCCCATCTCCAATGCGCGTCGTCAGGTTGTAAACTTTGTGGATGTCCTCTACGTCATGAGTGTGAGAATAAATATTTGCGTAATCCGAGATGGAGACGTTGTTGCCGATCTCTATGCCGCCGCGATCATCGAGCAAGATATGGCGATGTAGAACTACATTATCTCCAAACGATAAGTTGTAACCATAAGACCATTCGACAAAGTGCCAGCACTTAAAATTCTCGCCCACCCGGCGAAAGATGAGCGGGGCGAGTATTCTGCGGAAACGATGGCCAATAAGTGCGTTTTGTCCGATGGGTGAGCGGTCATACATCTGCCAGAGCCAGATAAAGGGCTTGCGCTCATTGTAAGCCGCGCTATCTATGTCTGTGTAGTATTCCGGCTCTGTGGTGATATTGCGCGGGTCGAAGCTATGCAGGACGGCGCGTGCCGAGGGAGCCAAGCTCGATGGCTCAGGGACGCGATTGATGCCCTCACCAAACTTCCCCGCCCCGTAGTAAAGATCATAGAGCGTATCACGGACGACATCATTCGGATCACGCTTACCGTCCGTCAGAGCTTGACGCAAGCCTTCCAAGAATTCGTCGAAATCTGCTTCAGCCTGTGGCTGAGCGCGTATCTCACGATAAGCCATACACAGTTTGTCCTCCCGGAATGCACAGAAACTTCGTGTAGCACTGCGTTTAATTCATTGAAAGTGAAACAAGCATCAAAGTATCACAGTCAAAAGGAACGTATCAACATCCCTTCGTAATCAGTCATTCTTCACTGTATTCTTGCCTTCGTTTATTTCTTGCCATCGTGCCGTCTTGCCTGTCACCGAAAGTGAAGTTAGGATTCAAGGCAATGAGATTTCTGCGTAAAGCTATATTGATTTTTCTCGCCCTGCTACTGATTCTGGCTATCTGGATATGGTGGAATCGCCCGCGCAAGGTGAACATGGCGGCTTATGTTCCCGCTGATTCGCTGATTTATCTGGAAGCCAATGACCTGCCGGACATTGCTGCGGGAATTACCTCGACTGACGCATGGAAGGCGCTCGCTCCTCCCGCTGGTCTCAAATCAAACCTGGGTAATCTGAAATGGTTGAGCCGTCTTGTGTCATGGACGGGAATTGGCCCGGCGGATTCAGTCGTTCTCTCACGGGCGCAAATTGCTGTCACAGTTCTCGGGCTGGATGCGGCTGACGCAGGAGATACATTGAAGATCAAACCGCGTTATGCGGTTGTAGTTGAAACACACACAGGTGAATCTCGTGCGCGAACGGCAGTCGAAAATCGAATCGGTGATTTCGCTCGGCGCGTTTATGGAGAGCCACGCGTCGAGCAAAAGGAAGTTGATGGAGCGAAATATATAATCTGGATCGCGCCGGATAATGAGCGTCGCATCGTCGCGGCTGTGATGGGAAGTGTTGCAGTCATCGGCAATGATGAATCTTCTGTTCAGGCGTGTCTGGCAGTTCGTCGTAACGAGCGACCGAGCCTTGATAGTAGTCCACAACTCGAAGAGATGAGAAGGCGCGTTGGAGGAAGTGATGCGCTCGCTTTCGGCTACGTCTCGGCGGAAGGAGCAGCAAGATTATTTGAAATGGGAGCCACCATTTACGCCGCACAAAGTTCGCTCGATTCGCGCGCTCAGAGCGCACTGGCGAGCCTGTTGCCACCGCTGGCGAAAAAGATTCTCGGGGGAGCAGGCTGGAGCGCGCGCCTTGCGGAGGGTGTCATCGAGGATCGTTATTATCTCGGGCTGCAAAGTGGCGTCGCCGCAAAGCTCAAATCCACCCTCATTGCGCAGCAAGACATGACTTCGACTGCGCCTGAGTTCCTCCCGGCGAAAACATATTCTCTCTCTCTCTACAATTGCCGCGAACCTGCTCAAGCGTGGCGCGGGCTAAACACCGCCATTATTTCTCAAGCCGATACACTTGGCTCCATTATTATCACCCGCGTTCTTGATGCCTTGCTACAGCCTTACGGAATCGAAGAGCCGGATAACTTTCTGAGCGCGATCGGTTCCGAGATTGTGACGGCGCGGCTTGACGATACCGGTTCAAGCACTGTGACAATCGTAGAAGTACGCGATGAAAAAACTCTGCGGAACTTTGTTGCCAAACGTCTCGGCGCAAAACCGCGCGTGGAAGTCGTGGGCGAAGTTGAGATGCTCATTTCAAACAATGAGAAGCGCGATGCTGCCAGCTTCGTCGGGGGACATCTCATTACGGGAAACGCTGAAAACGTTCGTCATTGCCTTGAGGCGCTGAGGCTCAAGCAAACACTCTCAGCCAACGACAATTTCCGGCGAACAACGCGCCTCGTCTCTGTAGCCAGTACAGCAAATGCAACAACATTCACCGAAGATTACCAGCCAGCCCGCAGCTTTATGAGTGCAATGGCTAATCAGCGTGACATGCGTGAAGAGCCTATTAATGAGATAGAACTGGAAAGCGCACTTAAAGGGCTGCGCTTTGCTGTCAGCGAAACCCAGATTGTTGAAGGAGGTTTTGAGAAGAGAACGCGCTCATCGTTCGGGCAGTTTGGTTCACTTGCATCCCAATTTTCCACAAATGACGACGTGACAGCCGCTATGAAGTGAAGAATAGAATGAGAATTGTCTGGCCAATCACGATCTTATTTTGAATCCGGAAAAAGAATATTAACTACCATCCAGCTCAGGATAATCAAACGGATGGTTGACCAGCACTGCACGCATATTGACCTGACCACTGAGCGCTTCAAGGTACGCCGTGAACCGATGAAGCACAATTATAAGATCGGCGGATTCACGAGCCGCATCAATTTCTTCCATGAAATGCTCGCACGATTCCCAATCCTTAAACATCAAATAGCGCAAACTTCCCTCGCGAAACCTGGCGAGAGTATTTTGCAGGCGTTCGATTACCTCCTGTCCCGGCGCATTCTCACCGCGTTTCACCAGTTGCAAAAGAGTCCATAAATCACGACGTAGTGCCAGCGATTGTTCGAGCCGGGTTCGGAATGCATCGAAGAGTTGCGCGCTATTAAGACCTGGATTAAGAGCCTGCGCAATAGCGACCACCGATTGTTGAAACGAATCGCGCAGGAGGCCGTGAGCGTTCTCAACTTTGACATAAATCAGTTGAGCTTTTCGAAGCGAGCTTATTCCAACCAGTTCATGCGCGAAGACCTTGCGCAATTCCATCCTGATCGCGTAGTTCGTACTGTCAAGAGTCTCGAAGATGTTTTTCTCCAATCCTTCTATCCGCAGCGCACGTGCTTCGATAAACTCGGCCAGAGAGAGCGCCTCTTCATGCACGAGCGTAAAGATCGGAAGGGCTTGCTTGAGCGGTTGATCCTGGCGTAGAAAAGCTTCGACGAGCCGTAGGTAATCGAGCAGCCTGAAGAAACCTGAAAAAATTGAGAGTATGTCCGCGCCCAGCGCAACCGGCTTGACCGTTTCCCGGGTGAGTTCAAGCAATGATGCAGGAACGTTGTGCATCTCTTGCCGGGAATATAGAAGTCCCAGTGGATTGCTACTTTCAATCCCATCCAATTTTGGCTTCAATTCTTCGCCAACATTAAACCAGGCTGGCAAACTTATACGCGGTAGTTCAAGCAAGGATTGACATAAAGCGCAGCCATCTCCCAACGTCGTGGCCAGCATGAAGAGTGAAGAGTCATTCACCCCATCTGTTACTTCTTCCGCTAGGCTCGATGATGAATGGGGAGCCATTGATGTTACAGCATCTGCTTCATCAAAGATTGTATTATCCGACTTCTCGAAATGGACGGAGGAGAAAACAAGTTGCGAGCAGCGAAGCAATGTCCCGCGCACGATCCGCAGTTCATTTGTCCAATCATGGCTGACGAGTCCGGCTCGATTCGCTTCGGAGAAAGGATGGTTATAGAGATTGAAGAAACTGCGTAAGGCACGCATCCACGTCACGATTTCTCGCGCCTGCAAACTTCCGCCAGAAATTGCGAGGTCATCACGTTTAATTGAAATCGGAAGGAATCTTTGCTCATCGGCGAGCGAGGCCACTTCCGTGGAGGCACTGAACATGTTAAAGCATCCACCTTATAATTGTGTCCCATACCCTGAAATAGAGTATGTTCATTTGATTGTAAGCATGAAATCCTTCAACTGGCAAAATAAATATTTTCATTCAAACAATATTTTCGAGGAACAGGTTCCAGTATGACTAAAGTATTTCCAGATGAACTGCTTATTGCCACCGGCAATAAAGGGAAATTTGTCGAATACCAATCATTTCTGGCTTCGATGCCAATTCGCTTGCGAAATCTCGCCGAGTTTCCGGTGATAACAGAAGTTGAAGAAACCGGAATGACATTTTCCGAGAACGCAATTCTCAAGGCCAGGGCTTATGCTCGTCAGACAGGCCTCTGGGCGCTGGCAGACGATTCGGGGCTGGAAGTTGATGCTCTTGGGGGCGCACCTGGCGTGTTATCGGCACGCTACGGTGGCGCAGGGGCAACCGATAGCAAGCGCATCGAACGATTGCTCGAAGAGTTATGCCGATGCGCGTCTGGGGAAAGGCGTGCGAGATTCATCTGCGTCATAGCGATTGCCGATGCACAGGGAGAAATAGCAAGTATCTCGACGGGAAAATGCGAAGGACTGATCGCTCATACTTCCGAAGGAGAAAGAGGATTCGGATACGACCCCGTTTTTATTCCCGATGGCTTTGATCAAACTTTCGGCGAGTTGCCGCCGGAGATTAAACAGAACATCAGTCACCGCGCGCTCGCCCTTCAAGGCGCACGCTCATTTTTAATGAGTCAATTTCAAAGCACGGCTTGACCCCTGTTGTAATCGCCCGCTAGAATGCGTTCTTGAACTTTTCAGCGGCGGGGCGTAGCACAGCCTGGTAGTGCGCTCGGTTTGGGACCGAGAGGTCGGAGGTTCAAATCCTCTCGCCCCGACCAGTTTTTAGAGAGAGTCAGCCCTTGGGCTGCTTTTTATTCTTTCAAGCTGATGATAGATTTGGCCTCTGTCGGGTCAGACCTTATTCTCTAACCTTCAAAATATTTCACCCGAAAGTGCTTAAAATCGCCGTTTTTTGAAGACGTGGAGCCTTTCGGTGTGATATATGTGGTTTATAAGCTTTTCCATTTTTCGCCCAATTCACCGGAGGTAATCACACTACGCCATGGCGACCAAAGCGGCATCAGGCAAGAAGCGCATGACTCAGTCAGAGGTAATTAACCACTTCGCCGAGAAATTCGGGATGAAGCGTACTCAGGCAAAAGAGCTTTTCGATGAGCTGGGAAATCTGGCTCAATCTGAAGTTAAAACAAACGGGGAGTTCGTTTTACCGGGCTTCGGCAAACTCGTACTTTCCGAGCGCAAAGCGCGCGAAGGGCGAAATCCGGCCACAGGTGAGACAATCCAGATTCCCGCCAAAACGACGCTCAAATTCCGCCTCGGTAAAGGCATGAAGGATTCCGTCGTTCCCAAGAAGTAGTTGCTTTTAAAGCATACGTTCTTCATTACAATTAGCGCTGCCCTCTGAATTCTGCCCGGCAAATCGCCGCCGGAATTCATGGG
>JACCVS010000127.1 GCA_013698055.1 Acidobacteriota bacterium | reverse complement strand
GACATCTGTTTGTTTGAAGGGCGCACGCTTGAGCTTGACCCGAAGCTGATTGACGTGGCGTGGCGCAACTACTTCGGCGCGTCGCATGGCTTCTCGACTCAACCCCCGACCCAGCGGCAAACCGGAGAGCTTGTGCTGGACGATCCATTGCAAGTTTGAAGCGATTACAAACTGTTTTGATTGATTAAGCTATTCCCCTGTTTGACGAAGAGAAAGAGAGAACTGATGACCCGAAAATATCCCTTCCCCCGCGCTTTGGTTTTATCCGGTTCAGCAATTTTTCTGTGCGCGAGTTTCATGAACATATCTGCTCAGGAGTTGCCGTTAACACCTTCGATGCGTTCAAGCGCACTACGCGCGGCGCAAATGACAGGGACGCGCAATGCGTTGGTGAAACCGACGGCCAGGCGTTCGAGCAATCGCAGGCTTGTCAAAATCCGTGCGCGTGCGGGCGACACCCTGAGCCTCCTTGGTGATCGCTTTGGCGCTTCGGCAGAGGATATCGCGGGCTTGAACGGCATCGCAGTCAATGTTCAGCTTCAGGCCGGGCATGAGCTTATGATTCCGCTGCCGTCGTCAGAATTGTTAACCAAAATCTCTGCTGAAAAGTTAACTCAGCACAACAGCGGGGACGTTTCTGGCACAAACAACGTTGCTTCCTCCGAAGCGGGCGATTCGTGGGAAAATGTTCAGGGCGTGTTATTCAGAAAGGGAAATATCGCGCGCTCATCTACCGCATCGTTAGCTAAGGTTGTCGAAGTAAGTGAGGCTGAGCGCAGTCCTGTGGCGCAGCCCGTTTGGATTTACCTTGTTGGCGGTGCGCGAGTAGAAGCTGATTCTGTGAACGAGACGACGGAAGGCGTTTGGTACGCGCGTGGAAACCTCTCCATCTTCATTGAGCGCTCACGCATCGAGCGTGTCGAACGTGAGCGCACAGCAAGCGTTTCGGAGGAACCCCGCTCGTGGATAGAGCGAGGCTGGAGTACGGGAAATATGCAGTTTGACGCGCTTATTAAGGAAAACGGCGCGCGGTACGGAGTTGATCCTTACCTGATCTTCTGCGTGATGGAGCAGGAGTCACACTTCAAACCTAAAATCGTTAGTCCAAAGGGAGCGCGTGGCCTGATGCAACTCATGCCGGGGACGGCTGCGCATTTCGGCGTGCGGAATTCTTTCGATCCCGCGGAAAATATCATGGGTGGGACGAAGTACTTGAAACAGTTGCTCGGAAATTTCAATGGCCGTGTTGATCTCGTGCTCGCGGGATATAATGCGGGCGAAGGCGCGGTGAAGAAGTACGGCGGCAACGTGCCGCCATACAATGAGACACGCAATTACGTCAAGCGCATCAGCCAGCGTTACGGGCAGAGCAGATCAGTCGCCGCGCCAGCGATTGAGCCTCCAGTTGTCGCGTCACGTTTACGTTAAGCAATTCTTAATACGGTGAATGCCCTATGAAAAAGATATACATTCAACTCTCACTCACTCTCGTGCTCTCTTTCGGCTTAAGTTTCGCCGCGTTAGCGCAGCAGAGAACGGAAGCGCCGTTAACGAACACAGCCGTCATCAAGCTCGTTCGCGCGGGCTTCAAAGAAAAGACGGTCATCGCCATCGTCAGAAGCCGCCCCGCGCAGTTTGACCTTTCGCCCGACCGCTTGATTGAACTCAAGCGCGGCGGCGTCAGCGAGAATATCATTCTCGCCATGCTCGCAAGCAGCGACACGGAATTTGCGGCTGGTGAGGACGATTGGAGTAGCGATCCTTTCTTCGGTGATTCGGCGAACACGAAGAAGGGAAGCAAAACGAGTGACGGCGGCACAGACATTTTCGGGATGAGTGGCGGTTCAAACAGCCGCACACAGCGCAGCGGCCCCGATGGTTCTAGCGGAGGCGACACGCAGACGACAGGCAGCGCGACGGTTCGCATCGTGCGCCCGCCAATTGAACCGGGTGGCAAGCCGGAGCTTGAGAAGACGCCGACGTTGACGAACGATTCAATCATCGAGTTGGTCGAAGCCGGATTTTCAGAAGGCACGATTATTCGTCGCATCGAAAACGCGCCAGCCGAGTTTGAACTCACTCCGCCAAAGCTCGCCGAGTTGCGTCGTCGCCGCGTCAGCGACCGCATCATCGCCGCGATGACTGTTGCGATGGGTGATGATTCAACGCAAGGCGTGAAGCCATCAAATGACAGACCGGAAAACTAAGTTGACGCTTAACGTTCAAGCTCGTGGTGAACAGGCAGGGAAGATGGAAGAGAAGAGTTTGCCAATGGATAAGCTGGAAGATAGGAAGCGAAGAATTTACCCATTTTCGTGCCTGCTGCTTTTCTCTCTTCTGCTGCTGTGTATGTCGTACGTTCAAGCGCAGGGCAACAGGCCAGCGAATGCTACTCCGTCGCCTACGCCGGACGGAGATGAAATTGACGAAGGCGATGTTATTTCTGTCAGCACGTCGGAAGTGATGTTGCCTGTGACGGTGCGCGATGCGAGCGGCCAGCTTGTGACCACGTTGACGCGCGAGGCCTTCCGCGTCTTCGAGGACGGACGCGAACAAGCCTTGAGTGATCTGGCGCTCAGGCGCGTGCCCGTTGATGTCGTGCTGATGGTGGACGCTTCTTCGAGTGCAGCCGCCAACCTCGAAGACTTCCGCCGCGCCGTCGAAGGATTTGCTGCCAAGCTCAGCCCTGATGACCGTATCAGTCTCATCAAATTCGATGACCGCGTGGAGCTTTTGCAGGACTGGACGCACAGCCGCGTGCAGTTACGCCGCTCTCTACGCCGCATCATGCCCGGTATGTTTACTCGCTTCAACGATGCTCTGCTGTTGGCCTCACGCGAGCAACTGGCTCATGCGCGAGGGCGACATGCCGTCATAGTCCTGACAGACGGCATTGACAGCGGGCGCGGTTACACCACGCTTGAAGCCGCGCTCAGAGCTTTACTCGAAGCGCAGGCCACCATCTATGTCGTCAGCAATACGGAAATAGAGCGCCAGAAGAAGCGCGCAGAACTTGATTCCTTGCTCGCCTCGACTCCTGCGAACGTTCGCTTCAACGAGCTTCGCATCGGTGATTTGCGCGAGGGCCTGCGCGTGCTGGATGTGAGCGAGGGAAATTTGGCGCAACTGACGGCGGCAACTGGCGGCAGGCTTTACAAGCCTTTGAGCTTTGACAAGCTCGACGCGACCTATGCGGAGGTGGCAGAGGAGTTGCGCCACCAGTACGCGCTCTACTTTACGCCCCTGAACAAGAAGCGGGACGGGCGTTTCCGCCGTGTGCGGGTCGAAACAAAGACTCCTTCCTACAAGGTTTCCACACGCATCGGATATTTCGCTCCCGGTAAGTGAGACGCTTCCGGCCTAATCTCACATTGTTTGATTTCCTCAGCAAATCATTATAATTCTCTAAGATAGGTGTCAGAAAAGCCAGCTTCTCCTGAAATAAGAGTATTGTTGGTGTCATAAAGCTACGCGCCCCCCGGAATGTCGCGTAATGGGCTTAAGTGATACGCCAATATATTTTGCTTGCCCTCAGATCAAATTCCTCTTTTCCAGCTAACTTCTACTATTTCCTCACTTGACTTAAAAATTGGAAAGCGGCATAGTCATTGCTCTTGGGAAGTTGCCGTTTTGCGAGCCGCTGTGCTGTGCCGAGTTCCGGCCTATCAATCCTAAGTTTCGTAGTATCTTCGGGCGCGTCCCGTTTGCGGCAATTTTATAATCTAAAAAAGGAAAAATTCATGCGACCAATTAAACATGCCGAGAAAGGCCTGACCCTCATTGCACGAGGTTTATTCAGCACTATTCAGTCCGTCAATAGGTTCAAGCCCAATCCGTCTTTTACGCCGAAGTGGTCTGACAAGCCGCTGCTGAAATCGTGGCAAAAGTCAAAGCCGACGCTCGGCTGGCCGCGCACGACCGATAGCCTCTGTCCGAACTGCGTTATCGAAGCGCGTGAAGCGATTTTGAGCGGCAAAAAGGACGTCTCGGTTTTAATTAACGAAAAGGTCGGCGAGATTAAAGCGCAGATCATCGAGCGCAATAACGAAATCTGGATGATTAAGGATTGCCCCGTTCACGGCCACTTCGAAGACATGATGGCCATTGACGCGAAGTTCCTTAATCACATCGAAGATATGTTTCCGGGGCGCGACATTCAGGCGCACAACGATGAGAAGCTACACAATCACGGATCAAGCACGGTCAAATATGGTCGCGGCGCAGTTCTGACGGTTGATTTGACCAACCGCTGTAACATGATGTGCGACCCGTGCTTCATGGACGCCAACCAGGTTGGCTTCGTGCATGAATTGAGTTTTGAGGACATCAAAGAGATTCTCGACAATGCCATCACGATCAAGCCGCGTCGCCAGATGTCAGTACAGTTTTCGGGAGGCGAGCCGACAATCTCTCCGCACTTCATTGAATCAATCAAGTATTCGCGCAAAGTCGGTTATAACTCGGTTCAGTGCGCGACCAACGGCATCGAGTTCGCCAAGAGTAAAGAGTTTGCGAAACAGGCTG
>JACCVS010000120.1 GCA_013698055.1 Acidobacteriota bacterium | reverse complement strand
GCTCTGTTGGCTGTGTTGGTTGTGTGGGAGTCTGCTCACCCCCTTGCTGTTGTTGCTGCTCCAGGGCGATTCTTCCCGCATCCTTCAGGTAAGGCTTCAACAGATTCAACCACGCGCGTGAAAGTTTATTGTATTCCGATGGGCACCTGACGGCTCTTGCTTCGGGCAATGGAGCGTTGACAAGCCCCGTATATCTTTGCGGGTCGCTGCCGTAAGTCCAGCACATGATGTTAAAAGCTCGTGCGCCGTCCATCGAGTGCTCGTCGGCCCAATTCAACTTTTCAATACCGGCACCTGACTCACGTGTGTTTTGAAAATTATTCCAGAACCATTGCGCCCCGTTCAAAACTGTTTGGCCGCCTTCTCGCTGGTCAGTGGTGATCAGGACGAAGGTGGAGAGTTGATCCACGGCGTCCTCTTCTTTGCCCGTCGCCGGTAGTTGGAGAATGTCCACCAGGCCATGACCTAACTCGTGGAAGAAGGTGAAGGTCGTCGCGTCCGCTACCATCTTCTCTAACTCTTCCTCAGACTTGGCGTTGCCTTTGAAGTTCTGGGTGAAATACTCCAACAACTCATAGCACATGTTGATCGAGCGTGTTGGCGGACTCCAGTAGGCGTTAGGCTCTCCGCATTCTTTGAACGTGATGGTCACGTCTTCGGGGATGGCAAGCGCGGCATTTAATTCATCGGCTATTACTTCAAGCGAGCCACTCTGCCTCAGACTTTCGTTTGCCTCGGCATATTTGGGATTGTTCGTCGGTGTGTAAACAACCTTGAAGTTTCCTCCATCGCGGGCGGTCGCCTCTCCCTGACTGTTGGCCATACTCCTGAGTTCCGTCGGGTTCTTCTTTCCGGCGCTGGTCGTCATGCCCGATCTTTCGGTTTTGTTCGAGTCACCTGTCAAAACTGACTTGTCACTCTTATTACAACCGGCAATCAAAAGAGAGAGTGAAACGAGAACCGTCGAGATAATCATGAATCGTCGGTTGAACCCGCTTGAAATGTGATGGGTTGTTTTCTTCATTGGAGCATTTCCTTTTCTCCGGCGAATCGCCGGCAATCCTTACAGTTGTGTGAGTAAGTCTGGTTGATCTGTTCCACGAGATTAACTACCGCTGCTGTTCGCGGCAGGATCAAGCGGCTTGGTCGCACCGTCAGTCACAATGGTTGCTGAGGTGCTGGCTCTGATCTTCGGACTGAAATGAATCAGCGACGATTCTTCAGAAATCTTAAAAGAGCAGGCAATATCCGTCAGAACAGCCGCCGTAACAGCCGCCCGGACAATCGTTGTTGCTGGTACATCTGATTCGGGAGCAATCCGGTGTTTGCGGCACGCCTCCTTGGGGAATACTTTCTGCGCCCGAACAGCCATCCGGCTTTCCGGCGCACAGACTTTCGCAACTGGATTTCAACACGCATTCATAAGCTCTATCGGAATACTTTAAGTTTCCGGTCTCCTCAATACATTTTTCATAGTCCTGACAGCCGCAAGCAGCGTATTTTTCGCAGACCTTCTTTTGGTATGTGCCTTCACCGGCAGAATTTCCCTGGCTCCAGTTGGCGGCGCACGCCGACACTGACAACAGCGAAAAAGTAAAAATCAATAACTTGACTTGATACCATTGCCATTTGTTTTGATTAATTTTCATGATTCATTTAACTAACTAAGCCGCTTCATCTATCTAAAGCGACAAACGAGGTGAAAAACGCTCACCCCTGGAAAAATTTTCTTGTATCTGGCTAAACGCGCAAAAGTGCTACAATCCGCCCGGTTTGTCCCTGAAGACCGCATTCTCTGACGAAAGCGACTCTTTCTATGACGACTTCCTCGCCACAGGAAATCACCAGATTGCTCTCCGAGTGGAGCCGGGGCGACAAAGCTGCGCTCGATAAGCTGACGCCGATGGTTTACGCCGAACTGCGCCAGATCGCCCGCCGTCAGATGAACAGGGAAAGTCCCGGCCACACTCTACAAGCCACCGCGCTCGTCAACGAAGCGTATCTCAAAATTGCCGGGCAGGATGGCTTCGAGTGGCAAAACCGCGCGCACTTCTTCGCCATCTGCGCGCAGGTCATGCGCCACATCCTGATTGATCACGCGCGCACGCACGCCCGCGACAAACGCGGCGGCGGTGCGATTCACTTATCCCTGGACGAGGCGGCGGTGTCAGTCGAAGAGCAAGCCGCAGACTTCATTGCGCTTGACGAAGCTCTGCGCGCCCTCGAATCACTTGACCCGCAAAAGGGAAGGATCATCGAACTACGCTATTATGGGGGACTGAGCGTCGAGGAGGTGGCAGAGATATTAAAGATTTCTCCCGCGACAGTAGGGCGTGAGTGGAGGCGGGCGAAGGCATGGCTCTACCACGAGCTACAGAAAGACTGAGGATGATAGATCAAGCGCGCTGGAAAAAAATTGACGGTATCTTCAAAACCGCGCTGGAGCTTTCGCCCGCCGAATGCGCCGCCTTCCTCGAAAAGGCCTGCGCGAGCGACAAAGAATTGCGTCATGAAGTCGAAATGCTCATTAAGTCTGATGCTGAGGCGAGTAGTTTCCTTGATGCGCCGGCCATCGAATCCGCCGCCAGCTTGTTGAAAAACAACGACGTGGCCTCGCTTGCGGGTCAAACCATCGGCTCATACAAGATCATTCGCGAAATCGGGCATGGCGGGATGGCGACGGTCTACCTGGCGATGCGCGCCGACGATCAATACAGTCAGCACGTAGCGATTAAACTGATCGGTCGCGGCATGAACACCAGAGACATCCTCACACGTTTCCGCCACGAGCGGCAGATTCTTGCCAACCTCGAACATCCAAACATTGCCCGGCTGCTCGATGGCGGCACAGCCACAGACGGGCTGCCTTACTTCGTGATGGAATACATCGAAGGGCAGCCCATAGATCAATACTGCAACACAAAAAAATCAACCATCGTCGAGCGGTTGAAGCTGTTTCGCACGGTGTGCGCGGCGGTTCATTACGCGCATCAGAATCTTGTCATCCATCGTGACATAAAGCCGGGCAACATTCTGGTGACTGCGGAAGGCACGTCAAAGTTGCTGGACTTCGGCATTGCTAAATTGCTAAATCCGGAACTGACGGCACAGACAATTCCCATGACGGCACCCGCCATACGTCCGATGACCCCGGATTATGCCAGCCCTGAGCAAGTGCGAGGCCAGCAGATCACGACCGCGAGCGACATCTACTCTCTGGGTGTCTTGCTATACGAGCTATTAACAGGACAGCGGCCTTATCATTTGAAGAGCACTTCGCCGCTGGAAATCGAGCGCATTATCTGCGAGCAGGAGCCAGAACGACCGAGCGAATCAATTGAAGAAGTCCCATTGAGGAACGGGGAATTAAAAAACACCCTTCAACTAAATCTCCTCAATCCAAAATTGTTGCGCGGCGATTTGGATAACATCGTGCTGAAGGCGATGCGGAAAGAGCCTGACCGGCGATACGCTTCCGCAGAGCAGTTTTCCGAAGACATCCGCCGACACCTTGAAGGCTT
>JACCVS010000107.1 GCA_013698055.1 Acidobacteriota bacterium | reverse complement strand
TATCGCCGAGCGGTTGCCCGTTGTTGATGATGGTGAACGTCATATCAACCACGTCGTCTTGCAGGCGTCGCCCGCCCATCTTGCCGAAGCCGCCGTCCTTGTTGTTACCGCCGCCCGCGCCTTTGTTTGGAACCGTCAGATCGAGGCGCAGAATGTCGCCCTTCTCAACCGCCCCTTTGGCCAGCATCGCAATGTGCGCGTCGTCGGTGCCGAGACCTTTAAGCGACTTGACGAGGTCGGCTTGAAATTTGCCCTTCGCGTCGTCCTCGGTCGAAGCGCTGTTGTATTCGTCCTTGCGCGGCGGCGGGATCAAGCCATTGTTGACGAGCGGCGTGCCGTCGCGGTCAACCGTCACCCAGTCGCCGCTGCCTTCAACCGCGCCATTATCCTGTATCCGCTGATTCTTGCGGCGTTGCGTGACGGCGTTGATGCCGATCACGTTTCCCGCTTTGCCTCTCAACATATCTGCCGGAATGCTGATGGCGGTAATCAGTGTGTTAAAGCCCGCATAGGTGTCGCGCCCGCCGCGCTCGCCCAAGAGCGATTTGTTCGGGCGACCCGGATTCTTGATTGAAGAAGCGACGAAGCGATTCGCGCCCGTGTCGTCCAAAAAGAACGGATCGTCGGCGACGCCCGCGTAGAAGGCTGCCCCGGTCGCGCGGTCGTTCGTGATGACGAATTCCGGCGCTTTGTACTCCTGGTCTGAAGAAGTCGTCGGCGCGGTGAACTTCTTGTCACCGGGCAACTCAATCGTCGCGGTCTGAGTCAACGTGCGACCGAGACCTTTCGAGTAGAGCACATCAACGAATGTATCCGGCTTCGCATCGCCTGTGTTTTCGATTTCAAAGCGGTAGCGGATGTTGTGATCGAAAATCGCCATCCCGAAGTGCTCTCCCGAAACGACGAAGCCTTGCGTGCTCATGATCAAAACGACCCTTGAGTTGTCGTTCGGATCAAGAAACGCAAAGGTGTCGGCGAGGTCGGAGCCGCGATCCTGTGTGATTGACGGCGAGTCTATGTGGTCTGAAGCGCCCACAGGCGGCGCGGGAGTGAACTGAATAATGAGCGCCGCCGATAAAGCGAATGCGGCAAACGCGAACTTCTTGCTTCTTAAACGAAACATTTTTTCTTCCTTTCCTTGTTTGTGACCCAATCTTAGAGGGCGGCATATATGTGCGTCGTCAAACGAAAAGCCGTTCGCGTCGCCGGTTGTCGAATGCTGAAGGCTTCGCACGAAACACCCTTCCGTTTGCCGCCCGACACCTACGGCCAGGTCAGGCGGTCTGCTGAAAAACTGCATTTAGCATTGATATATCAGTAAACGGAGAGAATTTATTCCCGCGAAGATTCACTCTGTTGCTTCTCTCGCGGGAATAAAAAGCAGTGCCAAATTGATTCACATTTAATACGACATAAGTAATTTGCGGTATCCGACATAAATAAGACACAAGGAACATGAAAGATGATGAAGCAAGACACTACACCCGATGCGCCGTCGCATACGCCGGGCACGGCTAAGGGCGAAGAGCGGTCAAAGGACGAAGCGGAAGAGCCGGGCAACACGGCGCGTGATTCGACAAGCATCAATCCTGACAAACGAGGACCGATTGACCCGCGGATGCCAGACATGCCACCTGCATGAAGACCTCTTTACGGGTTGCAGTTATCTCCGGTTCTTAGTGTTTTTCCATGTCGGGTAAACCATAAGCAGTGGAGGATAAAAATGGCGACAACTATGGATCGAGTGGGAACAACGGGTGACTTAGGTTCTAGTCTGGAAAGTGTCGGCGCGAAAGTTATCCGCTACGGGCTGGTCATCATCCTGCTGTGGGTCGGGGCGTTAAAGTTTACCGCCTACGAAGCTGAAGGCATTCAACCACTGGTTGAGAACTCGCCGCTGATGTCCTGGATGTACAGCGTGATGAGCGTCCGCAGTGCTGCGGCACTGATCGGCGTTACCGAAATTATTTTAGGGCTGCTGATTGCGACTCGACCATTCGCGCCAAAGCTCTCAGCCATCGGCAGCATCGGGGCGATCATCGTGTTTCTCATCACGCTCAGTTTTGCGCTCTCGACGCCGGGCGTGTGGCAGCCGGGGTACGGCTTTCCGTTTCCGTCGCCGATGCCGGGACAGTTCCTGGCGAAGGACTTGATGCTGTTGGGCGCGGCGATCTGGACAGCAGGCGAGG
>JACCVS010000068.1 GCA_013698055.1 Acidobacteriota bacterium | reverse complement strand
TCCCGCAGTTTTTTATACGCAGATAAGGGAGTCATGCGGAATGCTTCCGCTTTTCACGCTAAATCCGCGTGCTATACCGAACAGGTGTTGATAACATGCCAAATCAGCGTATTATCTAGAATCGTTCTGCTTATTCAGTAGTTAGGCGCTCATCGGTGGATTAGGCAAGGTAGAGTCATATATGAGTAACGTTGCTCAAACTACTTGTTTCCTCGCCCTCCTTCTTTTGCTGCTGGCCCCCGGCTTAGCTTTTAACCACCGGTCCAAAGAACGCAGAGTGAGCCAATCTGTGACAGATCCTTTATTCGCGCCGACGAAGTGTGAGAGAAAATCCAAGCCGAAGCATCCGGCAGTAGGCGGGCGGCCTGTGCTTAACAACATTATCATCAGTCAGCCCGCGCCTGAATACCCGACTGAGGCGAAGTCCGCCGGTGTATCAGGGCGGGTGGTAGTCTTCGCGTGTGTTGATGAAGAGGGGAGAGTCTATTCCGCGAGGGCCGATGCCGGAAATCGGCTGCTGCTTCTGGCGGCTCTCAAAGCCGTTTACAAGGCGAGGCTCCGCGCCCCGACTAGGAGAGGCAAGGCAGTTAGAGTCAGTGGGGTAGTGTTCTACGATTTTAAGCTGCCAGAGGGCGGTGGCAGGAATTGAAATCCTGATGAGAGGCGCGCCTAACAACGGCATGCACCCGACCGCGAATAGCGCGGCTTTCATCCGTCAGCTTGAATGCTTGTTTAGTTGTGCGCGCGGCGGGTGATGCCGGGCGTTAGGTGACAAACGTTGAATGACTACGTTCCCGTCACACCCACAACTTAAAACGCAGCCTGGCTATGACTTTACCTCAAGCTTGATTCACCTGGTCACATCAGGTGAAAATCCTACATCCAAAGTTCTTGATATTTTGTCTATATTCAGACTGCGGGCCGATGCATTAAATAACAGTGGATTGGGACAGCCTGTATGACGTGAGTTTACTTCGCATCAGTGTTTCCAGCCCTTGGTGGTGGCCTTACGTTTATTTGCCCAGCTTTTTCACAAGGCGCGCGGCATGGTTGCGTGTGATTAACGGAAGGCGTTCATCAGTGCTCAGGTCACGAAGAAGTGGGAGGAGTTGTTGCGGGTCGGAAAGCTCATTTCTTTTGAGATAACTATCAAGCCGAACAAGGAGCTTCGGAGAGTCGAGCGGCTGAATCTGGCGCGCGACCGCCATGTCGAAGACGAAGATGAATTGATTGGCGGCTCGCCTGTATTCGTCCGCGAGAGCTTTCGCGTCCGCGTCATTCGTCCAGTTAAACTCCGCGACGCGCTGGCGTGTGCCGTGCGTCATCCGCAAACGCATCGTGCCGAGATGAGGAAACTGCCGCTCGGCCTGATAACTCGCGCTTGAATCGAGAAAGCGAAGAGCGTCCCAAAGAGCTTTGACGCGCGTCCATGCTCCTTCGGACAAATCCAAAGGCTCGACAATCGGCTCAAGGTCGCCCTGCTTCTCAAAAGTGATTTCTCCGTGCCCGTTCGCGTCGTGCTTGATGACGATGTGGCGAATTGTGAAATCCGATTTCTCGAATTCGTAAGAGTAGCTGACATCTCCGACGGGCGCGCTCTTGACTGCTGGCGTCGCCTCTTTCTTTGCCACCGGTTCGCGGATGTTATGCTTAACCGCGCCGCTACCGTTTTGCGCCACAGTGCAAATCACCGCGCCCATCATCAGGAGCGCGGCAATCATTATGTGCAGGCTTGCTTTCCCTTTACTCATTCAAATTTCACGGAAACGAGCTTTGACACACCCGCGTCTTCCATCGTCACGCCGTAGAGCGCCTTCGCCATCTCCATCGTCCGCTTGTTGTGCGTGATGACGATAAACTGTGTCCCGGCGGACATCTCTATGATCTTATCCGTGAAGCGCCCGACGTTGGCTTCGTCAAGCGGCGCATCCACTTCGTCCAGCAGGCAGAACGGGCTGGGACGATAATGGAAGATGCCCAGCACGAGCGCAAGCGCCGCCATCGCCTTTTCGCCGCCCGACAAGAGCAGCACGCTCTGAAGTCGTTTTCCCGGCGGCTGCGCGATGATGTCTATGCCCGACTCCAACACATCATCCGCATCAATCAAGCTCATCTCGCCGCGACCGCCGCCGAAGAGTTCCTGGAAAAATTGTCCAAAGTTGCGATTGATCTGCTCAAAAGCCTGGCGGAAACGCTCGCGCGAACGGCGCTTGATTTCGCGCAGAGCCTCTTCCGTCGAAGCGATGCCGTCACTGATGTCCTGGCGCTGGCCTGTGAGAAACTGCAAACGCTCTTCGGATTCGCTCAACTCTTCGAGCGCCATCATGTTGACCCCGCCAAAGCCTTCGATGCGTGTGCGCAACTCTTCAACACGCGACTTCCCGGCTTCCAGATCAAACTCTTCTTCAAGCGGGCGCTCATGCGACAACTCTTCGAGCGACTGGTTCAGTTCTGACATGCAGGCTTCGCGCACGTAGCTGAGCCGTGCGGTGCTTTCGGCGCGTTGAATTTCGAGCGCGGCACGCGCATCACGCGCCGCAGCCGCGCGCCGGTTCAGTTCAGCCAGCTCAATCGAAAGCTCGTCAGCGCGCTCTCGCGCAGCCATGAGACGCGCCGTGTGTGATGCAATCTCATGTTCTTCACGCGTGCGCTCTTCCCCGACCAGCCCCGCGCCCTGCTCCATCTCATCAATCGAGCGGCGCAATTCTTCAAGACGAGAAGTTGCGTCCGCCACTTCACGCTCGTGCCGTTCAAGCCTTTCATCAAGCTCGCTGCGCTCGGCCTCCATGCGCCGGAGTTCAGCAGCAGTGGCACGGCGTCGCTCGGCGGCGGCGGCGGCGGCGGCGCGTTCTTCGCCCAGACTTTCGCTCTCGGCTTCGGCGGCACGGCGCGCGACGGCAAGAACGGTCGCTGCTTGCGTAATCATTTCCAAAGCTCCGAGACGCGCGGCTTCGGCTGTCTCGGCTTCACTGAGCGCGGTGGCGCGCCGTTCTTCGAGTTCGAGGCGTTCCTGCGCGAGGCGTGCCGTATCATC
>JACCVS010000047.1 GCA_013698055.1 Acidobacteriota bacterium | reverse complement strand
CTTCAGGGAGTTTGAAGAGATGTTCAGTCATGCCGGATTCAGCAGGAGTGAACTGTATCAGCTTCAACCGACGCCACAGCAGGTTATTATCTCTGACAAATAATTTGGTTTTGCACTCAAGCTGTGAGGAGGAGGGAAGGATCTTCAAGCTATCTCCAACCTGCAATCGCTTGATGGTTTTGCCTTCGTCTAAACTACACTGGTCAAAAGGAGATTCGAATGTTGAAAACCAATCGCCTTCGCACCGCTATCGTGGGACTTAATTTTATCCTGATATTTTTGCCCTCCGTAGCATTCTCTCAGGATCTGCCAGGTAGTCCAGTATCGGGTGTTGATGTAACTCTTGAAAACAGGTCTGGGGTCAACAAAGCGAGTGCCAAAACCGATGCCGAAGGTAATTTCTCCGTCAGTGGTTTGAAACCGGGCACTTACAAGCTACGCATGTCATGCAATGATTGCCAATATGAGGGGAAAACCAGCTACGAAGAGCAAAAATATTTATTCTATGTGGCTGTTGAAGGGGTGAAGCAACTTAAATTCAGGAAGACTGTAGGGCTGGACAAGATGCTGTCAGGTGTCGAATATACAGTCAAAATTGCTGAAGGAAGTAAGGGCACGATTACTGGGAAGATCACAGGAGCATGGGATAAAGCGAAGATAAAGCCTCCGACTATTAAGCCTCCAACTGAATAAACTTAGGAGTGAAGTGCGGTTCTGATACCTGTGTATTTGACTGCCGTAATGCATCTTTTCAGAAGAGGATTTTTGACTGTAACTGTTCAGCTATCAGGTAAAGGCTGGTAAACATTGCTGATTCTAGCTAGACAGAGGCGTCGTTGATCGGCAGTAGTCTACTTCCTCTCTTGATGCCTCAGGTTTTCTTCTAGAGAGAGGACACCGGTGGGTTGGGATAGACGCGGCAAATAGCTGAATAGTCACAGGTGCCATCTAGGTTATCTTCAACAGATTGAGAAAGGATCGAAGATGCCGAAGCGCTCGTGATCAGCACGCAGCAAGCCCAAGTTGAACAACTTTCCAAGGAACTTTCGTCAAACAAAAGCACGCTCGCCAGAAAGTCGCAATCCTTGATCCTTGAGCGCCAAATCAACCGCCAACTCACGCGTCGCATCCGTGAACTCGAACGCGAGATTGAAAGCGGCAGGTCGTGTGTTGAGTGTGACTCACATAACTCTTCAATGCCGCCTTCGCTCGACGCGCCTTACGGGGGCTGCCGAGACGAGGTTACAATATACGGGCTTTCCTTGGGGAAGAGGAAGTTTTACTGGAGATCATGAGAGTCACCACCGAGATTAAAGTCATCGCGGGCTTCTCCCTCGGCTTCCTCCTGATGGTCGGCTTGGGTGTGGCGACTTTCCGCACGACCAAAGGTTTGTTGGATGAGAATCAAAAGGTCACCCACACCTTTGAGGTGATCGTCAGCTTAGACAACGTCATTGCCTCAATGACCGACGCGCAGACCGGGCAGCGCGGGTACGTCATCACCGGCGACGAGCGTTTCCTGGAGCCGTATAACGCCGCACTCCCGCGCCTGAGTGATGGCATCGAACGGGTGCGGCAGTTGACAGTGGATAACCCGAACCAGCAGAAGCAAATCTCCGAATTACAGCGCCGGGTTAAGCGAAACCTCGCCGTCATCAACGAAGTAATCGCACTTCGCAGGCGTGGCGATGCGGAAGCTGCCGCCGAGGTGGTGAAATCAGGGCGGGGCAAGTTGGGGATGGATGCCATCAGGCAGCTCATTCGCGAAATGAAGGACGAGGAGGACCGCCTGCTCTCGGCACGCACGGAGAAGGCAAAGACATCGGCGCGGCGCGTGGTCGTGGCTTTCTTCGCCCTGACGGTGGCGGTGTTCCTTCTGCTTTCTTTCTCTTATCTGCTGGTCAGACGAGATGTGGCGCGGCGCAAGATGAGGGAGAGCGCCCTGCGCGAGATGTCACTCACGGACGAACTGACGGGGCTGCACAACAGGCGCGGATTCCTGACGCTGGCTGCACAACAGGTGAGGATCGCGCGGCGAACAAAGATGGGGCTCCTGCTCGTCTTCGCCGACATGGATGGGCTGAAACTGATAAACGATGAGTACGGGCATGAGGAAGGCTCACGCGCCATCGTTACTGCGGGCAAGTTGCTGCGCAAAGCGTTCCGCGAGTCGGACGTCATCGCCCGACTGGGCGGCGACGAGTTTGCCGTCCTCGTGGTTGGATCCGACGACGTGGACGGGGAGTTCTTCACGTCGCGCCTCCGGGAGATAACCAATCTGCATAACGAGCGCGCCGACGCGCCCTTCGTCATCTCGATGAGCGTGGGCGTGGTGCGCCTCAGCGATGTGCTCTCAATCGAGGAAGCGATGAGCAAGGCTGACGAATTGATGTACGAGGACAAGCGACGCAGGCGAGCCGAACAATCGTTCCCGCCAAGAATCTCGCTTAAGGGCGAGTGTTAAGCTGTTCACAGCCTAAAACAGCACAAGTCCTCAAATGGTAAGCCGCTCGTCTTTCAATAATCGAAAATCAATCGAATTTATGCGCGTCGATCACGTGAATAGCTGCAATGAATCGTCGTTTCTCCACGGGTGATACCGGGCATTAGATCGCTTCCTCCAAGATACCTTTACCGGCAGAAATCAGAGATCACGATCTGCAAAGCGAAGGCCATTTATGAGAAGATTTTTGTTTATTGCACTTCTAGGCATCGCGATCACGACGTTAGCGTGCAGGAATCTGAAAAAGGATACTCCTCCGTCGGGGCGATCCGGGGCACTGGCCAACGCCATAGGAGACGTTGACACCGAGAGTGACCCGACTGAGGGGGGTACATTGCCGGCAGATAAACTAGATGTGTGTTCTCAACTTACGAGGGAGGAAGTTGAAGCCGCTCTGGGTAGACCGGTAAAGGAGCCAATGCGCGGCACTGAATTATCGTCCCCGAGGTCGGGCACATTAACCTCCTCGTGTATGTTTGGTGGCGATGAGGGTTTCGTCAGTTTGGGCGTTAAGCGGCAGGCCCCTGCCTCCACGATCACGTGGAATGCTGCGAGATCCTATGAAGAACTCAAGGACCGCGTCATTAAGGCGCAGAGCGGGGAGTCAGTGATCAGGTTGACAGAAGTCTCAGGAATCGGGGTAGATGCCTTCGCAGAGACTAAGGAAGAGACGATCAACTTTCAGACCACAGAACTGCGCGTCCTGAGCAAGCATTCCATTCTCACGATACGGGTGGTAGGGTTGTTGGCAGCAACATCTACCCTCGAAGCCGCCAAAATACTCGCGGGGAAAGCGGTCCCCCGCCTAGAAAAGTACGAAAGGGCAGGCATTATCCCTCGGCTCGATTCAACCTCGACAGCGCCCTAAACCTGTGCACTTGAGAAGATAAGTTTTGAAGACGACAACGACGGCTTCTGTGAAGTCGTTTGTTAGGATAATTCATGAATAAAAAGGGAAGTGCCAAAGCTGCCAGCAAGCCCAGGAACGAGAAGCCTCTGGCGAAGCGCAATGATCCTGAC
>JACCVS010000028.1 GCA_013698055.1 Acidobacteriota bacterium | reverse complement strand
GGCACGCCTGTTCGAGCGCTCTTTTCCAGCTTGGCGCGCAAGTCATCCTCGCGGATGATCTCTACAGTTCCTTTGCGCAGAAAGGCGAGTTGCTCGTCAATCGTCATCGGTTAATCGTAAACCGTAAATCGTAAATCGTAAATGGATGAACGGTTTTCCTCTATTTACGATTCACGATTTACGAACAAAGAGTAGCGCATCTCGCGGCGGCTGCGCTATCTTCGATTGCAACTTGGAGAACACGCGGGCTGTAATAACTAAAGCGAAGAAGAGAAAATCAAGAATGAACACTTCACCGGGAACTGACCAATCACTGAGCGACAACACAAATCCTCTGCGCGAAACGCAGTTGTCTTTCATCGGGTGCGGCGTCATGGCCGAAGCCATCATCGCTGGCTTGCTCCGGCATGAGCTTGTCACGCCGGAACAAATCACGGGCAGCCACCCGCGTGCCGCGCGCCGCGAAGAACTTGAAGGGAAATACGGTATCAGCGTCTTTGAGAGCAACCGCGAGGCAGTGACTCAGCCGCTGGCAATTGAAGGCGCATCCAACGGGTTACGCTCAAATTCAATTATCATCCTCGGCATCAAGCCGCAGCGCCTCGCGCTTGTTCTCAACGAATTAAAGGGTGCTTTGCACCTGGATCAGCTTATACTCTCGATTGTCGCGGGCGCGAAGCTGGAAATGATTGCCGGTGAATTACTCCATCCGGCGGTCGTGCGCGCGATGCCGAACACGCCCGCGCAGATCGGTCAGGGCATGACCGCGTGGACGGCGACGACCGAAGTCACCGAAGCGCAACAGGCTCAGGTGCGCGCCATGCTCGCCGCGCTCGGGCGCGAGATGTACGTCGAGACCGAGAGAATGATTGACATGGCGACGGCACTCTCGGCGACGGGGCCAACCTACATCTTTCTCGTCATGGAAGCCCTGACGGATGCGGGCGTTCACATGGGATTCTCGCGCCACGTCTCGCAGGAGTTGGTCTTGCAAACAATGCTCGGCTCAGTTCTCTTCGCGCAGGAATCCCACAAGCATCCGGCTGAACTCAGGAATATGGTTACGTCGCCCGGCGGCACGAGCGCGGAAGCCATCTACCAGATGGAGAAAGGCGGATTGCGAACGGTTCTGTCGAAAGCCGTCTACGCAGCGTTCAACCGCGCCGTCGTTCTCGGCGGTAAAAAGAAGGGTGAATGACTCACGTCGTTTTTCCACGCACGCGCCGCCCAGTGATTTCATATCCATTGCCGACAATAAGCGCGACCGCTGCGGCGTAGAGCTTATGCTCTTCGATGAGGATGCGTGAGGAGAGAGTCTCAACCGTATCGTCGTCGCGGATGGGGACAGGCGATTGCGCGATGATGGGGCCGCCGTCGAGCGTTTCATCAACGAAGTGGACGGTGCAGCCCGTCCACTTGACGCCATACTCAATGGCCTGTCGTTGCGCGTCGAGGCCGGGAAATGAAGGCAGCAGGCTCGGATGAATGTTGAGAATGCGATGCCGGAAGGTTTCGATGAACTCCGCAGAGAGCAGTCGCATGTAACCGGCGAGACAGATTAAATCAACTCGCTGCTCGTGCAAGGCTGCGATGGTCTCGCGGTCATGTTCAATCCGCGTGCGCCCCTGCCGCTCAACTGCGAGTGTCGTCAGCCCGCGCTCCGCGGCCAGCGCGAGGCCAGGAGCGTTCGCGTGATCCGAGATGACGACGGCGATTTCCGCGCCGGGGATGCGGCCTTCACTGACAGCATCCGCCAGCGCCAGCATGTTCGAGCCGCGACCGGAAATCAGAATGCCTATTTTCATAGGGTTCAAAGTTCAAGATTCAAGGTTCAAGATTCAAAGTCAAAGCCTTGAACCTTGAACTCTGAGCGTTGAACTAATTGAAAACGACTTCGCGCTTGCCTTCCGTCACGCGACCGATTTCGTAGACGGTCTCGTTATGCTTTCGTAGATGAGCTTTAATTGATTCCGCATCCGGCGGTGCGGCGACGATGACCATCCCGACGCCCATGTTGAAGGTGCGGAACATCTCCGCATCTATAACATTGCCGATCTCTTGCATCAATTTGAAGACGGGAAGCACAGGCCACGTCCCGCGAGTTATCTGAACGCCTGTTCCTTCTGGCAAGATACGCGGGATATTTTCCGTCAAGCCGCCGCCCGTGATGTGCGCCAGCCCTTTGATGAGATTCAAATCAAGCAAGCCTTCGAGCGCGGGCAGGTAACTCGTGTGCGGTTGCAGGAGCGTTGCGCCGATTGTTTGATTGAGTTCATCGAGGCGCGTGTCAACTTTATATCCGGCCACGTCGAAGAAGAGTTTGCGCGCCAGCGAGTAGCCGTTGGTATGAAGGCCAACGCTGGGAAGCGCGAGCAACGTATCGCCCGCC
>JACCVS010000023.1 GCA_013698055.1 Acidobacteriota bacterium | reverse complement strand
TTCAACGCCGAGATGGAGCTTGAGCAAAAAGATCAGATAATAATCTATTCTTCGAGCCGGACGCACGCCAACGCACAAGCGGCAGAATTTGACGCGACCTGGAAGATTTGCGAGACGCTTGACTATTCACACCCCGGCTCGCTTGAGTTTTTCCTGACAGAGCGTTACTGCCTTTACTCATCTCACAAACAAAAACTTTATCGCTCCAGAATCTTTCACCAACCTTGGCCACTCAAGAGAGCATCGCTCTCATCTTTCAATTCGACGATGATCGAATCACACAAATTGCCGACTCCGAAAGGTGACCCACTGCTTCACTACGCCGAAGAGATCAGCGTTGACATTTGGCCGCTGGAAGAAGTTTAAGGCACAGGAAGGAAGATCAAAGACCAACATCCAAAGTCAGGGACCCGCTCTTGACTTTGGATATTGGGCTGTAAACTCCTCAATTCTTCCCCTTAACCTTTTTGTTTTTACCTTATCATCCTCGCCAGGGGTCCCGACGGGTCAATCACGTTTTTCAAAACGCTGTAAGGAATCACCACTTCCTGCGGGCCTTGAGCGTATGAGGCCACCTGATACTGATCGAAGGTCACTGTCAATCCTTTTGGGGTGATCGTCCAGCTCCGGTAGTTCTCTTCGCTTGCCTCTGCGCCTTTTTGAATCCACTCCATGTCAGGGTCAGGTCCTAATGCTTTCTTGAGCGATTTGATGGAGTAGCTGGAAATCAATTCCAGATATTTTGAGTTTGACTTGAAGAGGTCTGACATGCTCAGCATCTTGCCGGATTTGAGGTCAAAGTTGAAGCCGACGGTGCTATGGCTTCCGTGCGCTGCCCCTTCGAAGTAGCTGTCAACGCCGAAATCTATGCTGACCAAATCACTGGCAGCCAATTTGACCACATACCCGGTTTCAAGGTAGCTGCCAGCTGTGCCCATTCGTTCTTCAGGAGGTTGAAAGTCTTTCTTGAAATCGTTGACCTGTGCCGTAATCAAATCCCTGATTGTCTGGTTGAGCTTCTGCGTGCGTGCATCTTTCGCGCCGATGGCCTGTGGATACTTGGCCTTGATCGTGTACCTGAGTTTTCTGTTCGCGTCTCTAATGAGCCTGGGCGCAAATCTGATACTTGCTACGCGAACTTGCGCTGACGCCAAGCCTGAATTCGTGCTCGCCCCCACAGCATTAGCCTGAGCAAAGTTAAAAACGCTCAAGGTAAGCGTCATTGAAATAAGCGTTGAGACAATTTTTTTCATTTTCGGTACCTTTCCAGTCGTTACCATGTCAAAAGGAGCAAGACGGGTTATCGCCAATCACTCCGGCCTCTCAGGCGGCGGCACAATGGCTGTGAAATCCTCCGCGAAACGGCGCGCATATTGGTTCGTCAATTCCTCGACGCGCTCCAACTTCGGTGAGCGAACGACGAGGCCGACGTGATGGCGTTTCTTGACGCGATAGATAATCTCGTCTTCCGTGTAGGCTGAAGTATCCGGAAACTCCTGTCTTGCCAGAGAGAGCACGATCCCTCCGTACTCTTTGCGCGGAGCGGGAAGTTTATACGAACCATCATCACGCCCAATCTCCAACCTCGCCCACTCGCCCCAGATGTTAATCCCGCTCGCCGCCTCAAGGCACTCAGCGATGTACGCGCCGCCGACGCGCGCCGCGATCTCCAGAAAATAGAACTCGCCGCTTTCAGCGCACTTGATGAACTCGGCGTGCGCCGCGCCGTGCATAAGACCGAGCGCGGCGATTAATTTGCGGTTGAGCTTGAGCAGCTTCCTTTCATCTTCTGAGCCGCGCTTGATGGTTCTTGAGAGAAACACTCCGCCCTGATGAGTCACGTCCATCGGGGGGCGTCCGTATGAATTGACGCCAGCGAAGATCACCCTGCCACCTTTGACCAGGGAGTCAACATGAAAGACATCGCCCGCGATGTAGCGTTCGATCAAATAGTAGGACGACCGCTCGCTTATGTTCTCGCGCGCGTCCAGAGCTTCAATCGCCCGCCAGACCTGTTCGGAGTCTTCCAGCTTCTTGATTCCGAACGCAGATACGTCCGAGCGTGGTTTCAGCACCCAGGGCGCAGGCGTGCGCGCCATGTAATCGCGCAGCTCATCGTAATTGAGCACGTGAACAAAGTCCGGCACTTGAATTCCCGCCTTGCTGGCGTGGACGCGCATTGATAGCTTGTCGCGGAAGACGCGCGCCGCTGCGCTCGTCATGCCGTCCATGCAGAGGTGTTCGCGAATCAGCCCGGCAGTGATGACATCGTACTCCTCGAGGGCGACGATGCGATCAATTTGTTGCGGGCGTCCGAGCTGGCTGGCGACGTAAGTGAAAAGCTCAGGCACCGCATCATTCGGGAGGGCGATGATGTCATCCAGACTTTCGCGCGGCCAATCTTCGTGAAGAATCTTTTCTTTCGTCAAGAGGATGACGCGGGCACCCTGTCGCTTGCACTCGCGCATGAACTCCGTGCCTTTGAAATAACTGGCGAGGCAGATGATCGTGGGAGCACGCGATATGGATTCTGTCATAAAGCCTCCGCCTCACTCATCATCAACGGCATCGTTTTGTACGCCTGTTCCCAAATCACCATCGAGAATTGTATTCATCCCGGCGTTCTCTACTCCGCTGGTCGGCGCGTCCGGCTCGCTCGCTTCACCTCGCTCTTTGTCGCGCGTCGGCTCTTGATATGAGGTTTTTCCTTCAGCTCTGGAAAGCGAATTATGATCCCGTCTCGTTGCGTCCTGATCTTTCATTTGAATAATCCTTTCTCTGTTTTTAGTGCAGCCGTCATGAGTGCCGGGATCGGTGTTGAAGCATTATTTATATTGCGCCCGGTAAGATGGTCGTATATAACACAGGACATCAACGGTCGTACAACGGCACGCGCCGCTCTGCTCGAACGCATGAAGCTCCCGGCGAAGAAACGCCTTTTGTTTTCTCAAAAGAAGCCTAACAATCAGGTTTCATCTGTACTTTGTCTGAAAATTTCGCGCGGAAGCAATAATCAATGGGCTTATAACACGTTTTCTTCTGAATTCTGACTTCCGACTTCTTAATCCTATGATCTTCCGTAGCCCTTACGACGATGTAGCGATTCCCGAAATACCGTTAACGCAGGCCGTTCTGCGACGCGCCGGAGAACTGGCCGACAAGACGGCGTTGATTGATGGCTCGACAAGCCGCACGGTGACCTATGGGCAATTGAGTGATGCTGTGCGGAGGGTTGCCGCGGGGCTGGCGAAGCGCGGGTTTGGCAAAGGTGATGTCCTCGCCCTCTACAGCCCCAATCTCCCGGAATATGCCGTCGCCTTTCACGCCGTAGCGACACTCGGCGGGATTGTCACCACAATCAACCCGATGTACACCGCCGATGAATTGTCACATCAACTGAACGATGCGAATGCGAAATATCTTCTGACCGTTCCTCAATTGATCGGAAAAGCCGTCGAAGCAAGTCGTGACACGAAGGTGGAGGAGGTTTTCGTCTTCGGGGACGCAACAGGCGCAACTCCGTTCGCCTCGCTACTTGAAAGCGATGGGCTTGTCCCGGAAACTGAGATTAACCCGCGCGAAGACATTGTTGCTCTTCCCTATTCGAGCGGCACAACCGGAGTTGCCAAGGGTGTGATGCTGACGCATTACAACATGGTCGCCAATCTTTATGAGCTTGAAGAGCATGATCGCACATCGGAGCGAGACACGCTGATTGCCGTTCTGCCCTTCTTTCATATCTACGGCATGACCGTCATCATGAACATGGGACTCTTTAGAGGAGCGACCATCGTCACCATGCCGCGCTTTGAGATGGAGCAATTTCTCGCCGCGATGCAGTCCCACAAAGTGACGCGCGCCCATCTCGTACCGCCGATCATCCTCGCGCTCGCCAAACTACCGATTGTGGATGAGTACGATCTTTCAAATCTCGAACTCATCATGTCCGGTGCCGCGCCGCTCGGCGAGAATCTGTCAAATGCCTGCTCAACACGACTCGGGTGCGTCGTCAAACAGGGATACGGTTTGACCGAGACCAGCCCGGTCACGCACATGTGCTCGGAGATCCCGGAAGAGA
>JACCVS010000815.1 GCA_013698055.1 Acidobacteriota bacterium | reverse complement strand
GACGCGCGAGCGTGATCGGGTTTTTGAGGCCGCCGACAGCCGCCACCGCTCCGGCGCGCATATTCTCGCCGGACATGATCGCCGCATCCATCTCGTGACGCTCCTCGTGCGTGAACACCGCGCCACGCCCGGCGTTAAATATCGGATTATCTTCAAGGGCACAGACCGTTGCCTCGACCGTGTCCAGTGCCGAACCTCCAAGTCTCAGTATCTCCCATCCGCGCGCGAGCGCCTGCTGCAAGCCATCCCTGTATGCGGCCTCACGCTCGGCGCTCATCTCCGCGCGGCGGATCGTCCCCGCTCCACCGTGAATTGCGAGCGCCAGCTTTGCTGTGTCTTTTGTTTCAGAATCCACGATTGAGAGAATGGAAAGTTTTACAGCGGGTGTCAACCTCACCGTTCGATATTCTTGATACTCAAAGGGAATCGCGTTGAGAGGTTTTGGATGAGGCTTGATGAGGTAAGCTTGCCCTTATCGCCATTATCCCAATCTTAAGGTACTCCGCATGACCAAGCGCGGCGACATAGATTATTACTACGATTCACGCAAGGCAGTGGCCTTCGAGTTCACAGAACAGTTGGCGGAAAGTGGTAACGCTATGCGGCTTTATGCAATCCTGATATTTAAGTCTGGCAGCACCCCTCAACCCGAGCCGGATGAACTCGTCAGGGATAATTAATCTGTTTTCATGAGGCGCGGCGCAAGCGTGCGAAAATGGAGAGTATAAGTAGAGCGAGCCACTTCTATCAGAGGTGGCTCAATTTTTATAGCGATTAAGTTAAATACCGTAACAGGCCCCAAGTCAGAGGAAAGTGGTAATGCACAAAAAGAATATTGCTCTGAGTTTCATCGCTGCGCTTATTCTGGCCACTAGCATGGTCAGCGTCTCGGCTGCCGTACGAATCATCACTCTCACGGTGCGGGGCATGACCTGCGGCGGTTGTGCTACCCGCGTCGAGGAGGCTTTGAAATCAACCAACGGAGTGCAGGAAGTACGTGTTAGTTATGAGCGTGGTAGAGCAGTTATTAAATATGATGATCAAAAGGTGACTGCCGAGAAGCTACGAGAGGTTATCCAGAGCACAGGGTTTTTCTGTGAGGTGAAACAATAATCGCCGCGGGATTATCTTCCTAAGACAGTCAACAGCCGATCCGGATAATCCGTCATAATGCCGTCCACGCCAGACTCTATAAGGCGACGCATGTCAGCAGTTTCATTGACCGTCCAAGCGTGGACTTGGAGGTTCTCGGAGTGTGCAGCGTCTATCAATCCTTTTGTTAGCACCTGTGTCCCGCCCAGACGCTCGGGGACTTGAATAGCCTGCATCCTGGGCTTAGCTCCACGACCGCCCCCGGTCTTAAACGTGCGGAGGAGTTCTGCAATATCGGCAGGGCCAGCCGAAGTCGCAACCTCTGGACATTCCCTGCGGAACTCGTCAAGCACTGCCTGGCTAAAAGACCCTATCATAACTTTATCCACCATGTTCTTTTCCCGGATCATTCGGCACAGCGGTTTAGCCAGAGATGGCCTCTCCTGCTTTGGCTCGATGTTGAAGCGCATTTTGGGGAGATGCGTAAAGACTTCATCCAGGGTTGGCATGGACAAGCCTTGCCCTCTGTAAGGAAAAGTTTTCATTCCATCCGTAGACCAGCGGTAACCGGTATCCAGACTCTTAACTTCTGCCAAGGTTAAATCGCTGATGCGACCCGTGCCGTTAGTTGTTCTGTCAACTGTTGCGTCATGCATAACGACCAGCACCCCGTCGGTGGTGCTATGTACATCCATCTCTATCACGTCGACTCCTAAATCACGCGCGCGCTCAAAAGCAAGCATCGTATTTTCAGGCCACAGGCCAGCACCGCCGCGGTGCGCCATAACCAGAGGTTTGGTCGTTTTCTGTTGTGGCAAGTCGTGATCCGGTTCCCCGGTTGGCCATCCCAGTGTCCCGTAACATGCGCTAATCATTATGACACCGCCGAGGATCAACGCGCCTATCCATTTAACGTATCTACTCAGCATGAGTTTTCTTCAATTATCATCCCTGACCGCCATTCCAAAGATTGGATGCGCCATTTGCTGGTGGGGGCGTCTGACACCTATTTCTTTTATGCATACGCTGTCCCGCATGACCGCTTCCTGAAATTCTGTTGACTTGAAGTTCCAGCCAGCATATTTTCTGTGCGCTCACCAATACTAAAGCTATTCGTTAGCATCACTTCAAAGCTTGCTCTCGCGATCTCGTTCAAGTGCTGGATGCGTCGTGACTAATATTTAAGGTGCTCTGCCGGATGTTCGCTTACTTTTATCGAGCCGCTTGTTTTATTCCCAACTGTTGTTATTGGAAGCAATGTCTTCCCCGATACATGGATTGACAGCGCCTTCGAGACAATGGGCGAGACGACGGCATTTCTCGCTATGTTGTCTGCCTTCTTCGGCTTCATCATCTGGATGATCGTCTTCATTTTCCTCACGACTCTCAGCAAAAGCTTACGCAGGGAATTACCTGTGCGAGCAATAAATGGTGTGGATTGCGGTTGAGAAAAGGTGAAAAGAAATGAATTCATTTATATACAAGCGCGCGGCTAATCAAGCGGAAGCTCTGCGCGAAGTCGCTGGTAACACGGGAGCGAAGTTCCTCGCTGGCGGAACTAATCTCATTGACTTGATGAAGATGAACGTGCAACAGCCAGGTGAATTGGTTGACATCAACCGCCTCGCGCTGAAAAAGATTGAGAAGATTCCAACAGGGCTTCGCATCGGCGCACTCGTCAGCAACAGCGAGGTGGCTAATAGCAAACTCGTGCAAGGAAGTTTCCCTGTGCTCTCTGAAGCTCTCCTCTCGGGCGCTTCGCCGCAACTGAGGAACATGGCGACGGTCGGCGGCAATCTCTTGCAGCGCACGCGCTGCTACTATTTCATGGACACGGCCTTTCCCTGCAACAAGCGCGTGCCTGGCTCAGGTTGCCCGGCAATTCCCGGATTCAATCGCATTCACGCTGTCCTGGGCGCGAGCAATAAGTGTATCGCAACGCATCCCTCTGACATGTGCGTGGCGCTCGCCGCTCTCGATGCCGTCATCAGGGTTGAAAGCCCACGGGGAGCGCGGGAGATTCCAATTACAGAGTTCCACCGACTACCGGGTGATACGCCAGAGGTTGATACCAACTTGCAGCCGGACGAATTGATCGTCGCAGTTGACCTGCCTTCAAGCGCCTTCGCAAAGCGTTCGGGCTATCTGAAAGTCAGAGACCGCGCGCAATATGCGTTCGCGCTCGTTTCAGTAGCGGCGGCGCTCGATATTAAGAATGGAAAGATTGAAGCGGCGCGACTGGCGTTGGGTGGTGTCGCGCACAAGCCCTGGCGCTCGCTCGACGCCGAAAAAGTCTTAACAGGCGCGCAAGCGAACGCGCAGACCTTCAAAGTGGCGGCGGCGGCGGCCATGATGGGCGCGGTGCCGCAGAAGCACAACGCTTTCAAGATTGAGATGGCGAAGCGCGCTGTAGCGCGAATCTTAAACGAAGTGGCGAACCGAAAAGCGGGAGGTGCAGCGTGAGCGCTAATCAACAAGGCAACAAAGCGACGAATCAGAACAAAGGAATCGTGGGCCAGTCCATCAACCGCGTTGATGGTCGGTTGAAGGTCACGGGCGGCGCGCTCTACGCCGTCGAGTTTCCCGCCACGAACATGGCTTACGCTGCGCTCGTCGGCTCAACCATTGCCAATGGTCGCATCAAGAGCATAGATACGAGCGCAGCTTTGAAAGTACCCGGCGTGCTGCACATCATGACGCACGAGAACGCGCCGAAACTGAAACCCGTCTTCACAAATCCGGCGGAAGGAGATGCCGCAGGTCGTCGCGTCCCGCTGCAAAGTCCGACTGTTTATTACAGTGGCCAGTACATCGCTCTCGTCGTCGCGGAGACTTTAGAGCAGGCACGCCGGGCCGCTGACCTTGTGCGTGCCACCTACGACGAGCAACCGCCCGCCACAGACATCGAGCGCGAGCGTGGCAAAGCGAGACTTCCCAAGGGAAAGGTCGCTGGCAAGCCCGCAGACTCGACGCGCGGCAACCCTGATGCGGGGCTGAGTGCGGCTGCCGTGCGCGTGGACGAGATTTATCGAACACCCACAGAGCATCACAACCCGATGGAGCCGCACGCGACGACCGCCGTGTGGGAAGGCGACAAGCTCACCGTCTATGACGCGACGCAGTACACCTACGGCGTGCGTCATGCGATGGCCATAACCTTCGGCATTCCTGAAGAGAATGTGCGCGTCATCTGCAAATTCACGGGCGGCGGCTTCGGCGGTAAAGGCACTGTCTGGGCGCACGTCCCTCTGGCCGCCGCAGCGGCGCGTCATGTGAAGCGTCCCGTGCGTCTCACCACCACGCGCCAGGAAATGTTTTCTAACATGGGTCATCGTGCGGAAACAGAGCAGCGCGTCGCGCTCGGGGCCGCGCGCGATGGGAAACTGACGGCCATCATTCACGAAGGCGTCTCGCACACTTCCGTTTATGATGAGTACGTCGAGCCGTTCAGCAAGGCGACGCACATGATGTACGCGAGCGAGAACCTCCGTGCCTCGCAACGCCTAATCCCGCTTAACGTCGGAACCCCGACATACATGAGAGCGCCGGGCGAAACTTCGGGTATGTTCGCTCTTGAATCCGCATTGGACGAGCTGGCCTACAAGCTCAACATGGACCCGATCAAGCTGCGCCTCGTTAACCACGCAGACACAGACCCGGACGATAAACTGCCGTGGTCAACCAATCTTTTGAAGGATTGTTACAAAAAGGGCGCAGGGCGGTTCGGATGGTCGCGCCGAAAGCCTCAGCCTGCTTCGACGCGCGATGGGCGCTATCTCATCGGGATGGGGATGGCGACCGCAGTCTATCCTGTCAATCACTTTCCATCCTCGGCGCGCGTGCGAATCCAGCAGGACGGCACGGCCATCGCCGAAAGCAGCACGCACGACTTAGGCACGGGCGCTTACACGGTGCTGACGCAGATCGCTGCCGAGACTTTAGGACTTCCGGTCGAGCGCGTGCGAGTTGACATCGGCGACACCAATTTACCTAAAGCATTCGTCACCGGTGGCTCAACGACCACCATGTCAGTTGGCAGCGCGATACAAGGCGCAGGGCGTGCGGCCATCACCAGGCTGAAAGAGTTGACGCGCGAAGACAAGCGTTCACCGCTTTACGGAGCAACTGCCGAACAGGTCGTGGTGAAAGATGGCAGGCTCTCGCTCACGGACAATCCGGCGAAAGGTGAAACCTATCGAGAGATTCTTTCGCGCGCTCGCGTGAAAGAGATCGAAGGCAACTTCGACATGCAGTTCAATGATAGGCAGAAGACGCATTCGTCACACTCCTTCGGCGCGCAGTTCGCGGAGGTGCGCATTGATCCGGATTTTGGAGAGGTGCGAGTGACACGCTTCGCGGGCGCTTACGACATCGGGCGCGTGATGAATATGAAGCTCGCCGAGTCGCAGATGCGCGGCGGCATCGTCATGGGAATCGGGATGGCTTTGATGGAAGAGACGGTGCTCGACAAAAATCTGGGACGTATCGTCAATCGTGACCTCGCAGAGTATCACGTGCCAGTCAACGCAGATGTGCCACTGATGGATATCGTCTTAATGGAGAGCTTCGACGAGTACGCCAGCCCTATTGGAGCCAAAGGCGCGGGCGAAATCAGCATCGTGGGCGCAGCGGCGGCCATCGCTAACGCCGTCTATCATGCGACGGGCGTGCGTGTGCGCGATCTGCCAATCACACCGGACAAACTGATGGGGAAGGGGGCGCTCGCATGAACGAGTCAAAATCAATCGTTGATGCTTACGCGCAGGTGAGAGCGCGTGGCGAGCGGGCTGCGCTAGCAACGGTTGTTGGCGTCGAAGGCTCTGCTTACAGGCGTCCCGGCGCGCGCATGTTAATAACAGAGGTCGGTCAGACGGTCGGCACAATTAGCGGCGGTTGTTTGGAGCGAGATGTAGCGGAGAGAGCCTTTAATGTCATGGAATCCGGAGCCGCACGCCTTATTGAATATGACACGCGCGGCAACGAAGACATCGTGTGGGGACTGGGGTTGGGGTGCAACGGTGTCGTGCGTGTGCTGCTTGAAAGTCTTCACGAAGGAAGCGCGGGGGCAGGCGCACTGAAGTTCATTGCAGACTGTTTACGGGCGCGTCAAAGCGGAGTGTGCGCTACGGTCATCGCGAAAGTAGAAGATAAGAATGGCGGCGAAGATTATGCAGTTGAGATTGGCCAACGATTACTGCTTGATGAGCAGCTCAACATCTACGCCCAATCTCTCGCCAATGGAAGGCTTGCCGCGCGCATTCGCGAAGCTGCGCTTGAGATTCTCGCAGGCAAGCGAGCATTGGTGCGCTCCTTTGAAACGAGCGAAGGGCAAACGGAAATCTTCTTCGATGTCATTATGCCTCCGCACCCGCTCGTTATCTTCGGTGCGGAGCAAGACGCGATGCCGCTCGTGCGGCAGGCGCGAACACTCGGCTGGCATGTCACAATCGTTGACACGCGGGCGCGGAGCGCCACGAGGGAACGGTTCAGGGAAGCAAATGAGGTCGTGCTCTGTCGCGCGAATGAGATGACCGCGCAAGTTTCTTTAACTGAGAACACCGCAGTCGTCGTGATGACTCATAATTATCTGGATGACGTTGAGCTGTTGAAAGCATTGTTGCCGTCGCCCGTCTGTTATCTGGGCATCCTCGGCCCAAAACAGCGCACATTGAAACTGCTCGAAGAGATCAATATGGATGTTTTAGGGCTTGCGAAATCTGAGTTCGCGCGACTTCACAGCCCCATCGGTTTGGACATCGGCGCAGAGACGCCGGAAGAGATTGCTCTGGCGATTGTCGCTGAAATCAAAGCCGTTTCTACGACACGCAGCGGCAGTTTCCTGCGCGATCGCAACACACCGATTCACGATCAGCATTACTCCGAGCCTGCTTCGATGGAAGTTTCCATCAAGCCGTATGTCTCTACGGACGAAAGCGCGGCGCTCAACGTCTGTCATTCATTGTGAGTGAATCGGGCATCGGCATCATCCTGCTGGCGGCGGGCGCAAGCTCTCGCATGGGAAAGCCTAAGCAACTGCTGACGTTTGAAGGAGAGACACTGCTCAGTCGCGCCGCGCGTACTGCACTTGAGACAGATTGCCGTCCCGTCATTGTTGTGCTTGGTTCACATGCCGATGATCTGCAAGAGGAAATCGCCGCTCTGGATACGAGCATCGTCGTTAATCAACTCTGGCATGAAGGGATGGGTTCTTCTATTCGGTGTGGGTTGCAAGCGTTGGAAGCCACAGCACCTGATGGAACAGAGGCAGTGATTTCGATGCTCTGTGATCAGCCGTTTGTCACAAGCAAGGTGATCAGGCGTCTGGGTGATGCTTATCGCGCAAGCCGGGCATTGCTTGTCGCCTCAGAATATGAAACGGATGGTGAAAAAACGTTTGGCGTTCCAGCGCTCTTCAGTCGCGCCCTCTTTCCAGAACTGAGGGCACTCAACGGGGCGGAAGGTGCTAAACGCATCATCACGCGCCACGCGGCGGAAGCCGCGAGTGTCGCTATGCCTGAAGCATCCTTCGATGTTGATACGCCGGACGACTATCGCGCCTTACATAACAAAGAGTTGTTTGACAGATAACGTCTCTTCTACTGCGGCGGCATCAACTGCTGGACGCGTTCTGACTCCTCGCCCAGCCAATCCGGATTCTGCGCAGTGCTGTCGAAGATGGATGTCGTCTTGAACGGCTCGAACTCACCGCGAGCGGCAGCGCGGGTGGTCTTTGCGAGGATGGAGTTGAGCTGTTCATCGCTAAACGGCTTGAAACTCTGTGCTGCTTCAAATGCCTGATCCAGAAATTCCATACTGTCAATTCCTGTAATAACGACCGAGATGGGCAGGTTCAGAGCGTAGTGCAGGCACTCAATCGGCGTCACCGTGTTCGACTTCAAAAGGATTCCGTTCGCCATCGCTTTCATGCCGAGAATGCCGACGCCCTCTTTCACCATCTCAGGCACGACCAGCTTTGAAAAGCTGCGGTAATGCGCATCCATCACGTTCAATGGCATCTGTGCCGTGTCGAACTTGAATCCATTCAGGCGCGCGACTTCGAGCATGTGCAGGTGTATCTGTGGGTCTTTGTGGCCAGTGAAGCCGATATAGCGAATCTTCCCTGCTTCACGAGCCTCTAAAAGCGCAGCATTGGCCCCTTCTTCGTCAAAAATACGGTGCGGGTCTTCGTAGCGTATGATTTCATGATGCTGAACGAGGTCAATGTATTCTACCTTTAGGCGCTTGAGCGATTCGTCCAGTTGCTTGGCAGCTTCCTTCTTTGAGCGTCCATCAATCTTCGTCATGAGGAAAGCCCTTTCACGATATCCGTCAAGAAGCGCCTTGCCCATCCGGCGTTCGCTCTCGCCCTCGTTGTAGTCCCAGGAGTTGTCCATGAAGTTGATGCCACGGTCAATGGCAGTGCGGATGATGCGCAGGCTCGTGTCCTCATCAACATGCTTGAGGCTCAGATGCCAACCTCCAAGACCAATGCAGGAGACACGCTCGCCCGTGCTGCCAAGCGTTCGATACGGCATTTCAGAACGCGACGTACTTCCAGACATTTTCATTCCTCCCTATGGTGTGCTCTCTTTTAAACGTGATTACCTTGACGATATGCCAGACGAAAACTTGAGTCAATCTCAGAATATAGCCTGAGATAACGAGCCGAAATTCAGCAATGCACAGAGTTTAGATGAAGAATTCAATGTCATAGAAGGAACGGCGGTCATTGCTGACCGCCGCCAACTCTTGAAAATATTGGTAGCGGGGGGGAGACTCGAACTCCCGACCTCGTGGTTATGAATCACGTGCTCTAACCGGCTGAGCTACCCCGCCATAGAAGGAATAGTAATTATAGAGTTGGCGATTAAAAGGTCAAGGCGACGGCTGAGCAGGGGGTTTTCCTAAAACGAATATGGTGGTAGCTGACCGGGGTACGCGCCAGTAATGCGGAGGCTTTAATCTCAAGCAAAGGAGATTTCACATTAGGTCATCCGTTTATCTAAATACATTGGTGGACGCTGTTGACGCGCATGTGTTAGATTTTCATCGTTAATTCCGGCATTTTGCGGTTCGGCGGTTTGTGGGAGA
>JACCVS010000804.1 GCA_013698055.1 Acidobacteriota bacterium | reverse complement strand
GCATTAGCGACTGCGGCATAACGCTGCCAATCAGCCGCCGCGCACACAACTGTGGGAGCGGCAAGTCTCGCGGATGAAAGCTGCGCTATTCGCGCTCCGCTCGAATGACTTGTTCGGCTGTTGTCTTGGGGTCAGACTTTGTATGTTCTGCGCCAAGTGTTATAGCAAGCCTTTAGTTCTTGCTCATGGAACTTTCGTTTGCCTTCTTCCGAATTGTCTGTCAACTTGCCAAGTTCCTCAGCCAAAGTGAAAAAGCCGGGACCAACCTTACCTTTGACATCAACAACCACTGCACTCAACATAGGTCGCGCACGCGCGACTTCATCTTCGGTAATCTCACCGAGCAGATGACCAACTTCTTTACCCATAAAACTGCCGCGAAGGGGCAAGCCAGCGATGAGAGCGATTTCTTGATACGTTGTTTTGCCTCCATAACGAGCCGCGTTTATCAACTCAGAAATCGCTATCAAGTACTCTTTTTTCCCTCTGTATCTGTCTGCAACAACTGGCATCGTGATTACTCCTTTTGCTTCGTCTTAAATCATCGCCTACATCCAAGCTGCGCCCAACAGCCGAACGCTAAGTAGGCGTCCTCAATGACGCAATATATTACGTCAGATGTGACGTCTCATCATAGAAGGGTGAAGCCAATTACAAAAGAAATAAGGATGTGTGATGATGAGGCGTCACTTGTGGGGCAAGATTATAGGTCAGGACAAGTGAGGTGAAACTTATCACGCATGCACCACCCGCTCATGGGGTCGTTATGGCGCTCATGGGGTAGTTTAATTTCTCGCGCCACTCTCACGTCACTTTGACCATCAGGAGACTCGAAAAATCCCGGTCAAAATGTCAACATTTTCCAACATCTGCCGAGACTGATAACGCATCAATTTTGGATGGTGAGAAAGAGGGGGAGCGGGAGCGTTATAGGACTCAGGGGATAGTCAGGGAGAGTCATGCAAACAGAGAGTCAGCCAACATAACATGCGTTCGGCACGGGACCCTTCATCGCTCATCTTCTTGCGTCTCAAGCGATGCCTTCAGCCTGCGAAAGATGCTTGTAAACTATTGGCGCAAGCGAGCGAGCGACATTCAAATTGCCCGCTTCGCTCAAGTCCGAGACGACGAAGACAGCGTGGCGCGCGGTTTCAAAGCATGAAACCTGATAACCCTCGATCTGTGAACAGGCGATGACTTGCTCGTTGATGTCCGTCTTCGCTTGAGTCCGTTGTATCGCTGTCTCCTTTGCATCAAGATTGGTGATGAGAAACGAGACGAGGCGGCCATTTTGCCTAAGCACGAGGTGCGCGAAACGCCTGCCCTCAAAGACGCACGAATGCGCCTCGACAAATTCCATCGAGGCGGATGATGCCGCCAACTGATTTGTGACCGTCTGCTTTAAGTTGATGTAAGCACGGTCGTATTTCAATCCCGCTGCTTCTATATCAATCGGCGCTTCCGGCAAGTTAAACTTCACGGCGCAATTGCGATGGTTGCCGACAGCGAATCTTGTCAACTCTCTCATCACGATGTTGACCGCCGCATTCGCGCCATCCGCGCGTGGTTGCGGCGCGGGCTGTTTCGCTTCCGTATTGTTGGAATTATCTTTGTCAATGGCAACGCGCTGCCCGGTCGGAGATTGCAGACGATGCCTCACCAAGACCAACCCGAACGTGAAAGCGACAAGGAGACAAGCGGCAACCGCCAGCCATGCGCGGTTGCTGCTAATAGACTTGCTGGCTTGATTCAGTGCTGTCGCGCGCAATTGGGCGCGGAGGTGCGCCGCAAAGCTATTATCAATCTGCAACTCCGCCGCACTTTCAAACGACGCGCGCAACGTCGCACGCAGCTCGCGTCTGGCGGCCAACTCGCGGCGGCAATCGGCGCACGCTTCGAGGTGCGCGATCACGTCATGGTTGGTTTCGATCAATAATTCGTCGCTCAAGTATGAGTCGGCGACTTCGCGGAAATCACGACACTGCATTTGATTTCCCTCCTTGTTTCTCCGAAATGGACGGCGCAGCTTGCTCGTCTTGCTGACCGATGCCGTAAGCGTTGGCGTAAGTGGCAAGTTGGACGCGCAAGAGCTTGCGCCCGCGCGAGAGTCGCGACATGACCGTGCCGACCGGAATTGATAAGGCTTCGGCAATCTCTTTGTAGGCCATGTCCTCGACATCTGCGAGGATGACGACCTCCTGAAACTGTGTGGGGAGACTTCTGAGCGCGTGCAGCACTTCTTCTTCCTTGATGCCTTGCGGCGTCGGTGGCGTGAAGGCGACGGTTTCGGCGATGCGTTCCTCAGAGTCGTTGACGAGTCGGAGTCTGGCTCCGGCTCGCCGCCGTTTGCTGTTCATGTGGTACATGATCGTGACGAGCCACGCGCGGCAATTCGTCCCCGGCTCAAAGCGGTGAAAAGATTGCAGGGCTTGCGTGAAAGTCTCCTGCATCAAATCTTCTGCGGTCGTGCGATCGACGGCGAGCCATCTCGCCACACGAAACAGCTCGTTCATGTGCGGCACCGCTTCCGCCTCAAACGCTGCCCAGTCGCCTGCGCGCTCTGCTTTCCGTCTCTGTCCGAACATATCGCGAATAGCCTTCTACAGCGCCGCTTCCTTACTCTGACACTTAAATGATACCCGAAGCGAGGCGGTTTATTCCCGCCAGGGATAAGAATCGTCGTGGCTTCGTCAATCTCTCCTTACACATCTTACGCGGCAGCGCCAGAACTAAATTTCTTGCTCACCGGGAATAGAAACATGGCTTTCGAGTATTACTCTGACAGACCACGCGAAAAGTATTGCCAGCGGTTCAACGCCGGGAGTTCGAGTTGGACTTCTGCATGTTTCAGCAGATGGTCACTTGACTGAATTAACAGCAAGTCTAGCTAACGCGTCGTCAGGCAGTGATGAGTCAGCGTATTTTTCATCGCCGAGCGGCAACACGTAAATCAATTCTTCTGAGGAGAGTACATGAAAAATAGAATTACACGCCCCGCCACGCTCGTCGTGATGCTGGTCGCGCTGCTGGCATCGCTGGCGCTGTCCGTCACGGCACAGGATATGATGGGTAACACGCATCAGATGAGCAAGAAGGGCCAGCCGATGGTCGCTATCATTCGCGCCGATTGGTGCAGCGCGTGCCAGAAGCTCGAACCGGCGATGGCCGAGTTAATGGAGCAGTACAAAGACCGCATCAACTTTGTCGTGCTCGATGTCACTACCGACGAGAAAACCGCAGCGTCCAGCGCAACTGCACGCAAGCTCGGCATCTCGAATTTCTTTAAGGCGAATAAGAAAAAGACTTCAACCGTCGCTATCTTCGGCGCGAAGAAAAAGCTTCTGTTCCGTACGGATCACAACGCCGACCGCGACGCCTTTGTGCGTGCTTTTGACGATGCCATCGCCAAAAACGGGCAGCGCGGCTAGAGATTGTTAGAGCTGAATTGAGAGGGATTCAGTTTTCGGAAGAGGCGCGCACAAGGGCGCGGAAAAGATGCTCTCGCAAGAAAGAGCGAGTACCGCGCGCCTCTTCCACCCAAACACCAATTTTCCCGGCAAAGTAAACAATGGACGGATTCACCATCAATCTTCAGGAGTATCTTTCAAGCAATTCGTTGCTGGCTTATCCGGCGGCGTTCGTCGCCGGGCTGCTCATCAGTTTCACGCCGTGTGTCTATCCGATAATTCCGATTCAGCTCGGCTTCATCGGCGGACAGACCGCCGCCGTCGCGCACGACGAAAAGGGACACGCCAGTTTGCGAGGGTTCTCCCTGTCCATGATGTTCGTCACGGGCATGAGCATCGTCTATGCCGCGCTCGGCGCATTCGCCGCCTTAACACAAACGCTGTTCGGAAGGTGGGCCTCAAGCCCCTGGACTTATATCTTCGTCGCCAACATCGTGCTCGTGATGGCGCTCTCGATGCTCGATGTCTTTCAACTTCAGACGCCGCGTTTTCTGACAAGGTGGAATCCTGAGCGCAAAGGCAAGGGCTATCTGTCGGCGCTGCTCGTCGGCGCGGCTTCCGGGCTGGTCGTCGGGCCATGCACTGCACCGGCGCTCGGCGCGGCGCTCACCTACGTCGGCACGCAAGGCAACGTTGCTTTCGGCGCGTCGGTGCTCTTCGTGTTCGCGTTCGGCATGGGCGCGCTGATGATCGCGCTCGGGACTTTCGGCGGCGCGCTGGCATCACTGCCGCGTTCCGGCGCATGGATGGTCAAAATCAAAAAGGCTTTCGGAGTTGTCATGCTTCTGCTGGCGGAATATTTGCTGATTCAAGCCGGACAAAGATTTATTTGAGATTGCTATTTGAGGTAAAAGTAAGATGAAATGTTTCTGGAAGACAATCTCGCTCGCCGCGCTGGCTCTGATTGTTGGCGCAAGTTTTGTTGGCTGCTCATTGAACAACAGGACAGCGGACGCGACGACACAGGCGATGTCGAAAACGGCGGCGGACGCGACGACGGTGGGTACTGCCGTCGGCAACACCGCGCCCGATTTCCAACTCGCGCAGATGGACGGCTCTCCCGTGTCGCTCGCCGCGTTGCGCGGTCAACCGGCTGTGCTCGTCTTCTGGACGGCGTGGTGTCCGGTCTGTAAAGAAGAAGCGCCACACTTTAATGAGCTTGCCGCGAAGTATGAACCAAAAGGGGTGCGCGTGGTTGGCATCAACATTCAAGACAGCCTCGCGCGCACGCAATCCGGCATCAAAGATTTTGGCATCCGCTATGCGGTCGCGCGTGACGCCGACGCCAGCGTTGCGCGCCTCTATCATGTGTCCGGCACACCGACCGTTGTTTTTCTCGATAAACGCGGTGTCGTGAGCTACTTTGCCAACTCGCTGCCGGACGACTACGCACAGCGGCTCGATTCACTGGCCGCCGAATAGCAGAAGGCCATTGTCATGTCTTCGATAATACGCTTCGACGCTTGAGAAT
>JACCVS010000783.1 GCA_013698055.1 Acidobacteriota bacterium | reverse complement strand
TCGGGTCAACGTTGAAAAGCATGACGCCGCGTTGCGTGGTGAAAGCAAGCTCGATGCGGTCGTCCTTCTTAGCTTTTTTGTCGCCGATTTTGCCGTTGATCTCGAACCAGCCACCGCTCTTCTCTTTAACTTTCGGCAACTCTATGTCGCTGAAGTAGCGTGGGCGGCTGGACTGCCAGAGAAGATTCAAATGAATGGCATCGGTCGGCACATCTGCGCGAATCGTGCCGGTGTGGGTCTCGACTTCGGCATGAGCCACGTTGCCGATGATATCAACCGCTCCGGCTTCGCTGAAGACTTTCACGCGCGCGCGCGCAGGCACGCGCACCGTCAGGTCAATGCGATCCTGTTCGCGCCGCGCACGCACATCTATTTCGACGGAGTTGCCCTTGCGAATCGAGACGATATCCGTTTCGCTGACGGCCTCGCCCGGCGAAGCAGCTTTCAGAAAGACACTCTTCTGTTCATCTGAAGCCGTGACGATGACGCGACCATTACGATTCTTAATCGAGACCGTGACATTTTCGCTCGCGTTCATCTCCCGCTCGACGGTTTGGGCAAAACAGGTCAGCCCCGCGACGCTGCAAAACAGGAATGCCAGCAGCGACGCGGAAAAGATTTTCCGATGGAAGTGTAGAGAGCGCGTGGGGAGATGCGCGGCGAGATTCCGGTAAAACATAGCGTATGAATCTTGCCTGCGCTCAGGGCTGGCGGTCAAGCGCGGAGAACAAGACGGAAAGCAGAAAGCGGAAGGCAGTAGGCATAACGACCAAGCTGCTTTCTGCTTTCTGCCTTCCGCTTTCTACCCTTCTCACCTGTAGATGAGAGAGTTTTATGCGCCTCTTCCCCGCTACGGGTGATCTGTAATTTTAGGTTTGAATCTTGAGTGGCTTCGGCTCGTTCGTTTATTGCCTGGCTCTAAAGCTTTCCAATAGAAGTATCTTGCGAGGAACGGCTGAGAATCAGCATCTATTTATTCCAATTCGGAGGTCAAGTCAATAGGCAGACTGTCCGAAGAGGCGGGTAAATATTTGCTTGTCTGCCTCTGATGCTGAGGATACAATCAGCTCTCTCACGAGGTGACTTGTAATTCGAGAGAGATATTGAAGCGGATCGCTCCTGAAACTCGGTGAAAAAGCGATGATGAAGGAAGGCGCGCTAGATGTGGTGTCAATACACAAAACGTTTGCTGGTTCTGTTTTCAGGTTTGGTGGTGGCTTCGCTGCTCGTCCCGGTAAACATCTGCGCGCAGGAAGCAACGCAAGACTCAGCCGGTGAAGCGCGTAAATTTGACGAGTTCACTCGGGTTGGCGGCTGCGACCACAGCGCGCGGCTTGATAATTTCGCCATCCAGTTAATGAATGAACCTGACACAGTCGGGTATGTCGTCGCTTACGGTCCGCAGGGAGACGGCAGCGGCACCGGAAATTTCCGGCTGCGTATGTCAAAAGATTACCTTGTTAATTCGCGTGGCATAGACCCAAACAGAATCAAGACTATTTACGGCGGGCCATACAAGGATTTGGAAGAATCCGCTTCAGAACTCTGGATAGCGTCGCCAGAGGCAGCAGCACCCGAGACAATCAAGTACGAGAACAAGGCGGGCGAATTCACGGGAAAGTTCATTGAGCATCCAGCGTGGGACGGACTCAGCCTTGGAGTTGAAGAATCAACGGGGCCTCCGGTTGGTGATACCAGCACTGCCAATTTTGCCGATATGCTTCGGCTTCAGCCTAAAACTTACGCTTACATCGTCGTCTACGAAGGTGATGAGAGCGCGCCCGGAGCATGGGGCAGAGTTTCCGCACGTGCAGCCAAAGGACTACAAAGTGATTACGGCATCCAGTCTGATCGAATTAAAATAATTTTCGGCGGCTACGACAAAAAGGCCAAACTGCAATTGTGGATTCTGCCCAACGACGCGCCGCCTCCGGTCGAGGAAGTTAAAACGGAGCGGAGACTGAAGAAGAATATTCGACTCGGCACATTCAGCCAGTACGAGTTGAAGTACAACGACGGAGCGCGTTCGGTCTTTAAGGAATTTGCAGAGATACTACGCAGGGACGAAAATTTAAGAGCCTGCATCATCGTCCGCCCGGAAATCGCCAGCGTGCCTGAACCGGGCGCGGATGAGGCGGATGAAGCAATCGCCAGTGAAGCAGTCATATCTGATGAAGCGGTCGTCTCTGATAAATTGCCGAATGAAGTCGTACCTGATGAACCGCCTGATGTTGACCTTTTGCAGGTGGTCGAGAAGTGGAAAAGAGATTTGGTGAAGGAATACCAGATCAGCGAGAACCGCATGGTTGTCATGATCGCTCCGGCTCAGGAGGAATATCAGGAAGGACATATTGAAACATGGGTCGTCCCGCCCGACGCTCCGCTTCCCGATCTATATCCCCCTCAAGAAGTAGAAACAGGAGAAACCGAGGAAGAGAGTCCGCAGAGTTTGGAAGAAAGTCCACCGGGTTTGTGAAAAGCTGCCGAACTTTTTAGTTTCCCAGAAAGAAAGATGGCTTCCTGCTGATTGCAGGAAGCCATCTTTCTTTTTCCCGAAACAGTCTTAACGATTAAGGCGCAACGGTGATGTCGCGCGAGGTCGAGTTGTAATCACCATTGGCAACCACGTTGCCTGCTTTATCCACAAGTTCGAGCTTGACGTTGTGCTTACCGGCAGTCCAGCCTTTCAACCAGATCGGCTCCCACTTATCAATGAACTTCGCCTCGCCACCATCCACCGAATAACGCACGCGAAACTCTCCGCCATCGCCCTGTAGCTTGGCATTCACCAGCCAGAAGTCAATCATGATGGCTTCAGCATCCGCGCCCTTGTATTCGCCTTTTGGGCGGCTATAGGTCAGAAGCGGTTTCTTCGCATCAACGTCGCTCGCGGTGCTTGACGGCATGTCTTTGCCCTCGCGCAGCACCGCCGAAGTGTTTGCATTAGCGGGCATGGTCGGACGGCTACTGGCATTGGTATTTAACGAGCTGTTGCTATTACCCATCATCTGCCCGCTATTGGTCGTCGTCGGCTTCGCCGGGTCGCCGCCGCCTTTGACGGTGAAAGTGACCATCTGAAACGAGCCTGCGTTCTTGTAGCTCTCATGCCAGGGGCGCGAGGCGAAGACGCGCAGGGTGTGTTTGCCCTCCGAGACATTACGCAATTCAAACGGCTGATCGAGACTGTAGTAAGCCTCGTAAGGCTGGTTGTCGAGGATGACGTGAATGTGATTGCCCATGCCGGTTG
>JACCVS010000764.1 GCA_013698055.1 Acidobacteriota bacterium | reverse complement strand
ATGACGTTGATCTTGCCGCTGATGCTGATCGTCGCCTCGCCGAGGCTGCGCTCCGAAGAAGTGATGGTGCTGTAGATAGTCATATTCAAAAGCAGCGGCGTCAGAAAGGAATCATTCGCAACTTCATAAGAATAAGTCTCGGTGCGGTCGCGGCTCGTGCGTAAATTGATCTTGACGGGAATCATTTTCGGAGCCTGGCCGAGTAGCCCGTAGATGCCGCTCGCTCGATCCTGCGACATGTTTCCAACCATCTGCCCCGGAACCGAGAGCTTAAAAGAATTATTCGCATTCGGGATGACGGTCACGACCGAACTCTCTGTCATCGGCATGTCGCTCGCGCCGAGGCTCAGAAACGGGTGGCCGAAAGCATAAATCTTGTTGCCGTCGCGCAATGTCACCGTGCCCGCCGCCGCAATCGAATAATCGCCGCGCACGAGTTGAACGCTGACGGAAGTTCCGGGCGCAAGTGTTTTATCCGTGATGGGTGCAAGAGGAGTGATTGCCGCCGCACCACCCACGCCGGAAACAGGCAAGATGCCGTTGGCCTGCAACTGGGGCGCGTAGATGGCGAGAGTTTCCTGGCTAACACCACCGAAGACGACGGGCGTGGCAATCGGCTGTAACTGCTGGCCGAGGAAAGCGACGAGTGGGCTATTGGCTGCGACGGGCGCGACAAACGATGCTCCGGTGACGGCGGGCTTAGGAAGTCGCGGCTTCCAGTCGGCTGAAGCAAGCTCCGTGAAAGAGAATTTGCGAGGCTCGCCCGCGTTCGTGTTTCGCTCCACGCCATGCTCGAAGATGTCTATCATCTGCTTGATCGGAGTGATGCCCGCAATCGGTTCTTTCGAGAACGGGAAGCTGAAGGCGATAGCCCCGACCAGTCGCCCGTCAATGTAAACGGGCGAGCCGGACATGCCGCCGAACACTCCTGTTCGCTCGGCGTTCGCTCCCGACAGGCGAGCGATAATCGCGCTCTGGCGCGGCGCGGGGAAACCGGGCAACACGCCTAAGATTTCCACATTGAACTCTTCCGGCACAGTTCCGCTAAAAACCGTCAATGCCACACCCTTCATGCCGGGCTTCAAATCTTCGAGGGGGAACAGGCGAGCATCAGCGGGACTTCCCGCGACGGTTGCAGCTTTTCTCTGAGCGGAAACGGGGGAGAGCAAAAAGCCGAGCGCGAGGGCAAGGCTGAAAGTCGCCGCGAAAATTCTTTTCATTAATCTTCCTCTGGAAACGTTGAAGGTCTCGACAGCCCTTCCCGTCAAAAAGGTGAGCGCCCTCTGCCGGTAGCAAGCGAAGGCGATCAGGGGGAACGAGGCCACTGCTACCGCGAACGAATATAACTTTATCGAGCGCCAGGTGACAAGGGCTTAAAAACAGTGACAAGTGGCGAGTGGCAAGTGACAAGTTAAAGAAAATCACTCACCGCTCGGAGCTTGCCGCTTCTTCTTGCTCGTCACTTGTCACTTGCCACTCGTCACTGTTTTTCCTTGCCGCCGCCAGCGCTCTAGTGATAACGTGCGTTTTCATTGTCAATGGCCGTGTTCGCACAATCTGATGAGATAAATACACTGCGTAGTTGGATGTCGGTTCCATTTGTTATTGCTCTGAGTGTGACGGCTGCCATGTTCTTTTAAGCTAACAAAGGCTAAAGCTGCGATTCATGCTTGAAGTTGAAGGTTTTATTCTCGTCGGCGGGGCGTCGAGCCGGATGGGAACTGATAAAGCATTGCTCAATCTTGGTGGGCAGAACTTCATCGAACGAATTCACGCAGCGCTTGCTTCAACCACGACCGTGACGACCCTGGTGGGCGCTGAATCCAGCTTCGCAGCGTTGTCTCAGTTGCCCTCAGTGCCGGATATTTATGTAAAATGGGGCGCGCTCGGCGGGCTACACGCGGCGCTTGCAGCCTGCCGCGCCGAGTGGGCAATCATCGTGGCCTGCGATCTACCTTTTGTCACCGGAGAACTTTTCGTGCGGATTGCCTCTCTTCGGGAAAAGTTTGATGTAATCGTTCCCGTACAACCAGATGGCCGGTTGCAGCCTCTTTGCGCTCTTTATCGCGTCCGTGCGTGCCGCAAGCGTGCTGAAGAATTGATCGCCGCCGGCGAACGTCGCCCGCGTGCCCTGCTTAACCTGATGAACACACGCCGGATCGCCTACGAAGAACTCAGCGATCTTTCGGGCGCAAACCTTTTTTTCACCAACGTCAACACACCCGAAGACTACGCAAACGCGCGCAAGAAGGGAGAAATAAGGGATGAGGGATGAGGGATAAGGGATGAAGCGAAAGCGTTTGCCTTCTTTCATCCCTCATCCCTCATCCCTCATCCCTCTCTAAGATGGCTCGTCGGACGCCAGGCAAGAAATTGCTGAAGATGCTGTTGCCAATCGCAGGGCTGCTGTTGCTGGCGGTTGCGCTGACGATGATGTGGCTTGTCTTCAAAGTGACGCGGCCACCGCGCCAGGAATTTCTCGTCACCCCTGAGAAGTTTACGCTTCTCAGCGAGCGCGGGTTGAAAGCGACGAATGAAGAGTGGGCGAACCGCGATGGAACAAAAGCGCGCGGCTGGCTGCTTCGCGGGGCGGAAGGCTCTCCGGCTATCATTCTCCTGCACCGCTATGGCGCGGATCGCTCGTGGCTCTTGAATCTGGGGGTCAAGCTTAACGAGACAACCAACTTCACGGTGCTCTGGCCAGATTTACGCGGTCACGGTATAGAGCCTCCCGTCTCCTGGACTTCTTTCGGCGGAAAAGAAGCGGAAGATGTCAGCGCAGCCCTGGATTACCTGCGGTCGCTCAAAACTCAGGAGCGCCCTCTCATCGGCCCACACGTCGGGCTTTACGGAGTCGAGCTTGGAGCTTACGCGGCGCTGCGAGCAGGCGTGACTGATGCAAACGTCCGCGCCCTCGTGCTTGATTCCGTGCCGGACTCTCCGAACGACACCTTAAGCTCGGCGGTCAGAGAGAGCACGGGCTTGAGCAACGGTTTGCTAAAGTGGCTGGCACATAGCGGGACGCGAATCTATTTCGTTGGTGGTTTCGATAGCACCCGGTCATGTGATGCGGCGGCGAAAACAGGAGACCGCCGCGTATTGCTGCTGGCAGGCAGCGGCCCGGAAGAGTTGCGTGCTTCGACGATGGCGCTGGCACAATGCTTTCCCAATCCGGCTGGCCTCGAAGTCCAAGGCGATCTGCCTTTGACCGGCTATAATCTTCCTTCGGCCACGGGCGAACAGGGCGAGGCTTACGACCGCCGCGTGATAGATTTTTTCGACAGGGCCTTGCGCGCCAGCCCTTGATCTCACTTCTACTTGCCCCAACCAATAACCGTTCTTGATGAATCGCAAACAGAAGACAGAGGCTCAAGCACTTTCGTCTCATGCAGG
>JACCVS010000728.1 GCA_013698055.1 Acidobacteriota bacterium | reverse complement strand
GAGCCGCTGCGTTTCATGCCGGATGATCCCGCGTTAGAATCATCAGTAACTCTGACATACGACATTGGTCTGCTCCTTCTTGTCCTTTACGAAATTATTTAACTACTTAAACTGTTGCCTCTCGGTGTTTCTCTTCGAGAATCTTAGCGACGAGCGACTCAATCATCTTGATGGCTTCATCCACGGCTGCCTCGACCGGCTCGCTCAATCCCATCTCTCCTTCTTCCGCTTCAAGCGGCGCAGGCTCGCACCCGACCAGCAGAATACGCTTGAACTCTCCTCCCATTGACTTTGCCAATCGAAGCACCTTCATCGGGTTCATGCCGTGCGGCTCGATCATCGCGTCTTGTCCGTCCATGTCGTCATCCAATTCGCTCAAATCAGGCTCAATGGTATAGAGCGTACCGGGTGCTTCTCCGCGCGGAGTCGCGTCAATGAAGATGGTCACTTCATAGCCGTCAAGCAGCGCGTAAGTCAGGTCGAAGCCGCGAATCCCGAAATCAACTACGCGCACTTCATCCGGCAGTGTGCGATTCATCAAACGTCTCGCCACTTCGCTGCCAAACGCATCGTCGCCCATAAAGATATTGCCGATGCCTGCGACGAGGATGCTTGGCCGTCTCGGATTTGGGATTGCGGATTGCGGATTGGAAGACATCATCGCTCTCCTTCATTCCGCAATCCAGAATCCGCATTCCGCAATTGAGGAAGCGGTTCAACCTCTTCGGGCGAGAAGAAGAAACGATGGCCGGGCTGCCTGAGCATTCCCATATCACGCCCCGGATCGTCTTCAAGGACGACCGCGAAGTGGACTTTATCATCATAGTCCTGCTCGATTGATTCGATGACGGCAATCTACCCCTTGATCGCGTTGCTGCTAAGCTAATTCAAAAGAGAGGAATATACTTCTTGTAACTGGGGAAGCTACAGAACAGGGAGGAATTAGAAAACAATTATTAAGAAATAACAGTGAAGGGTTCGGTACAGCGTACTCGCAGAGTGGGTCGGGATCACTCCGAAACTGGATGAATCCTTCTAAAAGGCTAATCCAACTTTGCTACTATCTTGTGTTGATCCGAATCTGAGCGACAGTCTAACGCCGCTTTCTCTCTCGTGTCAATAAATTCTATCTCGAATTAACCGGGGTGGTAGCGTTGCTCAAAAATCAGCCATTAATATGGATGTCAAAATCACTTTCTAAGCGTGGCCGATGCGGATCATTCATCCGTGGATGGCTTAGAGCGTAATCGCTTGATGTTTGAGCGCCGTGTTTTCTCTTCAAGAATACGATTCTTGGAGGCGCGCGGGACGCGCGTGGGAACGCGGCTGGCGGGACGGTGGTTCAGTCGAGCGATTTTTTCGCGCAGCTTTCGTAAGCAGTGCGCCTTATTCTGATGCTGGCTGCGCGCCTCCCGCGATGTGACAACGACGCCCGAAGGTAAGTGTGTCAGTCGGACGGCGCTCTCCGTCTTATTGACATGCTGACCGCCGGGGCCGCTTGATCGGAAAGTGTCAACCTCACACTCCCGCAACAAGTCTTCGTCGGATTCAGGCAGTGAAATCGTGTCCACGCTTGCGCTTCCTGCATCTATACTTTGCTGCCGCTGCGTCCGGCGACGTTGGCGATGATGGTGAGGAGTTCTTCCGGCTCAATTGGTTTGGCGACGTGCATTTGAAAGCCCGCCGAGAGGACGCGGTCGCGATCTTCGGAGCTGGCATGGGCCGTCAGCGCAACCGCCGGGATTTGCCCGGATTGCTGCTCCGATTCGCGCACTTTTTTAAGTAGAGAATAGCCGTCTTCACCCGGCAACCCGATATCGCTGATGAGCAAGTCCGGCGACCACTCGCCGAACACAACCAGCGCTTCATCGGCTGACTTGCAGGCTCTCACCTCCGCGCCGCACTGGTTCAGCACCGTCAGTATCAATTCCTGGGTGTCGGCTTCATCCTCAACGACCAGGATACGCAAACCGTCAAGTACCGGAGAGCAGCCAGACGTCTGCTTTTCATCGTCATTCGTCGAAGATGAGAGTTCCGTTACCACCTCCTGATGACGCCCGGTATTATTGATCGGCAGCGTGACGGTGAAAGTCGCGCCTTGATTTTTCCCTTCGCTGTGGGCATTGATCGTTCCGCCGTGCATTTCGACAAGGTGACGCGCGATAGCTAAGCCCAGCCCCAACCCACCATGCTTGCGTGTGGTACTGCCGTCGGCTTGTCGAAACCGATCAAAGATAATGGAAAGAAACTGCGGATTGATGCCCTGCCCGCTGTCGCTGACGATAATCTGCGCGTATTTGTCGCTCCGCTCGAGCCGGACTTCGACCCGTCCGCCTTCGGGCGTGAACTTCACCGCGTTGGTGAAAAGATTCCAGATTACCTGTTGCAGGCGGGTTGCATCTCCCAGCACCTGACTCGCGGATTTGTCGAGCGCCACTTCAATCTTGATGGTTTTGGCGTCCGCCGCCGGGCGTGCCGATTCGGCGACCGCTTCGATGATTGAAATCAACTCAAGCGGGATCACATCAAGGCGCAGTTTGCCTGTGATGATCCGCGAGACATCCAGCAGATCGTCTATCAGTTGTGACTGAGAGCGGGCGTTGCGCTCAATGGTTTCGAGCGCGCGGGCAGTGCTCTTCTCATCGAACTTATTCGTCTGCAAAAGATGGCTCCACCCGAGAATTGCCGTCAGGGGCGTGCGTAACTCGTGCGAGAGCGTGGCAAGAAATTCATCTTTGGTGCGGTTGGCAGCTTCGGCATCGGCTCGCGCCGCCTGCTCGCGAATCAACATGCGCGCGCGCTCTTCTTCGGCCAGCTTGCGCTCGTTGATTTCCTGTTGAAGCTCCGTGGCATGACGCTGCGCTTCGGTGTAGAGCCTCGCATTTTCATAAGCGACGGCCACCTGCGTGGAGAGCGTGACGGCCAAGCGCTCGTCAGCTTCCGTAAAATCGTCCGCGCCGATTTTGTCTACGAGATACAACCACCCAAAGACATGCCCTGAATGAAAGATGGGCGCGCCTAAAAATGAACGTGCCCCTGCGTCAGGCGCAGGCAAGTGCGCGGCTTGGAGAGAATTGTCCAACTCGCTGAGGCGCAGCGGGCGGCGCTCATTTATCAATGTGCCGAGCACGCCTTCGTCCGGCTGCGGAGCATCATTATTTGTGCCATCCAGTACGTCCGAATCACTACGGAAAAAGTAGCGAAGACGCGATTCATGACCATCGAGGACGCCGACTCTCGCGTGCTCTGCGCCGACGATGTCGCGTGCGGCGTCGCAGAATTTTTCCAGCACTCGCGCAGGGTCATGCTCGGCGGCTAACTGCTGTCCAAGCTCGATAAGCATTCCTAAACGTTCGAGATTGGCGTTCTCTAATTCAAGATTTTTCTCGTGCAGCAACTCCGCCTGTTGCTTGACCTCTTCGGTCTTCTTGAAAAGCTCGACGAAGACGGCGACCTTCGAGCGCAGGATGTCCGGCTCAACCGGCTTCAAGATGTAGTCCACCGCGCCGAGCGAGTAGCCTTTGGCGATGTGGCGGTTGCCGGTGCTGTCGGCGGTCAGGAAAATAATCGGGATGTCGCGTGATTTTTCGCGTCCGCGAATAAGGGCGGCGGTTTCAAGTCCATCAATCCCCGGCATGTAAACGTCAAGCAGGATGACGGCGACCTCGTCATTGAGCAGGTAGCGGAGAGCCTCGTCGCCCGAGGTAGCTCTGACCAGATTCCTGTCCGGGCCTTCGAGAATCGTCTCCAGCGCCAGGAGGTTCGTCACATTGTCATCCACCATCAGGATGTTGATTTTTTCCGTTTCATCTTGCATGTGACAACCTCTCGGTCGGATGACAAAGCTCGTTGAGGAAAGGCGCTATTTCCGCGAGCGGCAGGATTCGATCAACCTTGGTTTCACTGATGGCGGCATCCGGCATGGCGCGCGATTCGGCGCTCTCAGGGTCCTGCACCACGGCCACTCCGCCTAAAGCCTTGATCTTTGCCAGACCCATTGCCCCATCCCTGTTAGCCCCGGTTAAGATTACGCCGATGATGCGCTCATGGTACACGTCCGCCGCAGACTCGAACAAGACATCAATCGAAGGGCGCGCGTAGCCGAC
>JACCVS010000722.1 GCA_013698055.1 Acidobacteriota bacterium | reverse complement strand
ATGGGCGAGGTCTATCTCGCCACAGATACCACGCTTGACCGCGTGGTCGCTTTGAAGATTCTGCCGCCCGAGATTGCCTCTGACCAGCAGCGGATGCAGCGCTTTGTGCAGGAAGCGAAAACTGCTTCCAGCCTTAATCATCCGAATATTCTGACCATCTTCGAGATCGGCGAGAGCGAAGGCGCGCATTTCATCGCCACGGAATTCATTGACGGCGTCACGCTCCGCCAGCACATGGCCGGAAGTCGCTTGAAGCTCTCCGAGGCGCTCGACATCGCGGCGCAGATCGCCGCTGCGCTGACGGCGGCGCACGCGGTTGGGATCATCCACCGCGACGTGAAGCCGGAGAACATCATGTTGCGCCAGGACGGCTATGCGAAGCTGCTCGACTTCGGGCTGGCCAAGCCGACCGAGCGTCAGGCTTCTCTGGTTGATACGGAAGCTCAGACGCAGATGCTCGTCAATACCTCTCCGGGAATGGTGATGGGCACGGTCTCGTATATGTCGCCAGAGCAGGCGCGCGGCTACGCCCTCGATGCGCGCACAGACATTTGGAGTCTGGGCTGCGTGCTTTATGAGATGGTCGCGGGACGCGTTCCCTTCGCCGGAGAAACGACGAGCGATGTCATCGTCGCCGTGCTTGACCGCGAGCCGCCGCTGTTGCCGGGCGGGCCGCACGAGACACCGCTTGAGCTGCAAAGGATTTTGAGAAAGGCGCTGCGTAAGGATAAAGAGGAGCGTTACCAGACAATCAAGGATTTGCTCGTTGACCTGAAGGCTTTGAAGCAGGAAGTGGATTTTGAGGCCAAGCTGGAAATCTCTGTCGCGCCCGAATCGAGAAGCCTCGCGGCGTTTAGCACCATCAGCGCGCAGAATTCGCTTGAGACCGAGCGGGAAAGAGCGACGCAGACGAGCCACGTTCCCGCGACGCGCTCGACGCTTGGCTCGGGGCAGCCCGCAGCGCGCATCAATTCCAGCGAGAGATTCAAGCAGTGGACGGTTCTGGCGCTGGTCGCTGTCTTCGCAGCCGCGATTACGGGACTGGTCTACATGTACCTGCACGGGCGAGCTAAAAAGGCAATCGGCCCTCCTCAGCAAATCAAGATCGCGCGCCTGACGACGACCGGCAAGAGCGTCGGAGCAGCCATCTCGCCCGACGGCAAGATCGTCGCGTACATCGCCAACGAAGCCGGACAGCGAAGTCTCTGGGTCAGGCAGGTGGCCTCGTCCAGAAACTTACAGATCGTCGCGCCCGCCGAAATTGATTATTTCGGCGTCACGCTTTCGCCCGACGGCAATTACGTTTATTACAACACGGGCAAAGCGAACGCTGCCATCAGAGACCTTTATCAGGTGTCTGTGCTGGGCGGCGCTCCTAAAAAGATCATGTCGGACGTGGATACGCCTGTTACTTTCTCGCCCGACGGCAAGCAGTTCGCTTTCATGCGCGGCGAGCCGACCAAAGGCGAATGGTCTTTGATGATCGCCAACGCGGACGGCAGCGGTGAGAGACGCCTCGCTGCGCGCAAGTCGCCGCAATTTTATGAGATGCCCGCTTGGTCGCCCGACGGCAAGCATCTCGCCATTTCCGTCGGAGACACTACTGATACAAAGATGATGACCATCGTCGAAGTGAGCGTCGAGGATGGAACGGAGAAGCCCATCACATCGGAGAAATGGCTGGGAGTTGGACAAATCGCGTGGTTGGCGGACGGCAGCGGGTTAGTGATGAACGCGGCGGATCAGGATTCCAGATTGTCGCAACTGTGGCATCTTTCCTATCCGGAAGGCACGGCGCGGCGCCTGACTAACGATCTGAACAATTATACGGGCGTCAGCGTGGCGGCACAGACCGGTGATCTGGTCACGGTGCGCTACGATCAAAGCACGAATATCTGGGTCGCGCCGGGATTGACGGGAGCGCAGTTGCGCGCCAATCGAAGCGGCTCAATGATAGATACAAGCCAATCCCGGCAAGTCACTTCCGGCGCAGCCAAATACTACGGCGGAACGTGGACGCCTGATGGCAAGATAGTTTACTCGTCGGACGTTTCGGGCAATCGTGACCTCTGGATCATGGATGCGGACGGCGGCGACCAGAAACAATTAACCTCGGATGCGGGAATTAACTTCAGCCCCGTGGTTTCGCCCGATGGCCGTTACATCGTTTTCGTCTCTGATCGGAAAGACGCCAGGCACACTATCTGGAGGATGGAGATAGATGGCAGCAATCCGAAACAGTTGACCAACAGCAATTATGATCGCAATCCCGCGTTTTCGCCTGACGGTCAATGGATCATTTACACCTCGATGGGGGCAATGCACCCGAATCTCTGGAGGATATCAATTGACGGCGGCGAACCCGTGAAACTAACTGATACTTTCTCGACAGCGCCAATGGTCTCGCCCGACGGGAAATTAATCGCCTGTTACTACTGGGATGCAAAGCCCGAGACGCAACTGAACATCGCCCTGGTTCCGTTTGAAGGCGGGCAGCCCGTCAAGACATTCAACCTGCCCGCCCAATTTGTCCGCTGGACTTCGGACGGCAACGCTCTCACCTACATTGATTCGCGCGGCGGCGTCTCGAACATCTGGAGCCAACCTATTGACGGCGGCAAGCCGGTGCAGTTGACAGACTTCAAATCCGATCAAATCTTCGCCTTCGGGTGGTCGCACGACGGGCGCCAGCTTGCCGTCGCTCGCGGAATCGTGACGAGCGACGTGGTCCTCTTCAACAATCTCAACTAGCGAAAGGCAGGAGTCAGAAGAAAAGCCAGGATGAAGAATAAAAGCTATGCTTTAACTTCCTTCTACATTCTCTTTCCTGCCAGCTTTTCATCTTCCCTGCAAATCATTGCGCTAGACTTCGTCTAGCCAATCTCCCGCATAAAAGATAAACTCGCACTCTCTCGCGGGGTTATCAGGGGAAATAACGGATGCCTGCTCCTGACACAGTCTTGCAAGGTCGCTACCGCATCGTCCGCCAACTCGGGCGCGGCGGGATGGGCGCGGTCTATGAAGCTGTGGACGAGCGCTTGAGCCGCACCGTCGCGCTCAAAGAGATGTTGGTTGAGCAGGACGATTTGAAGCGCGCCTTCGAGCGTGAGGCGCGACTGCTCGCCAACTTGCGTCACCCCGTCTTGCCGAAAGTCATTGACCATTTCTCGGAAAACGACGGGCAGTTTCTCGTCATGGAGTTTATTCCGGGAAGCGATCTGGGCGAATTGCTTTCGCGCCGCACTCAACCGTTCTCGCCTTCGGAAGTCCTTCGCTGGGCGGACGATCTGCTCGACGCGCTCGATTACCTCCACACGCACGAGCCGCCCGTCATCCATCGTGATATCAAACCAGCGAACCTGAAACTCACCGCCCAGGGCAAGATTGTCCTGCTCGATTTCGGCTTGGCAAAGGGCACTGCCGGGCAGATGACGCGCACCACTTCGGGGATGAGCGTCATCGGCTACACTCTTAACTACGCCGCGCTCGAACAGATTCAGGGCGAGCGCACAGGCCCGCGCAGCGACCTTTATTCGCTGGCAGCAACCCTCTATCAACTGCTAACTGCGCGCATTCCGGAAGACGCTTTGAAGCGCGCCGCCGACAGCTTTGACGACAAGGAAGACCCACTCCCGATTGTCAACAAGATCAACCCGGAAGTCCCTGAAGGATTTTCCGCCGTCCTGATGCAGGCGCTTTCGCTGAAGCCTTCTTTGCGCCCGGTGAGCGCCGCGGAGATGCGCGCCTCGTTGAGCGACAAAGCACAGCCCGTCTTCGCGCATGTCGGTGCAGTCACAGATGACGAGATGACGAGAGTAACGAGTCCGAGGCCGGGCAAGCTACCACTCATCGGTGTCGGCGGCGACCCGACGATGGTGCTGGGACAGGCGGGAGTCGCGCAGCCCTTATCTCCGAACGGAGCGGGTGGTGCTCTCAATCGCGCTCATGATTCGACGGATGACCGCAGCAAAGCTAAGAAGTGGTGGTTGATTGGTGGAAGCATTGCCGTCGCTGTGATTTTGATAGCCAGCGTCGTTACGCTCTGGCTGCGCTCGGGCAATAACACCGTCACGCCTCCGACCGCCCCGACCGCCTACGACGCCGTTCCGTTTCCCTTCCGCGACGCGCTTCCTTCGGTCGTCTCCGTGACGATGCTTGACCCAAGCGGCAAAGTCACGCGTCAAGCCAGCGGTTTCTTTTTCAAAGAAAATGAGCTTGCAACCTCTCTTTCCGTCATTGAGGGAGCAACGCGCGGTCGCATCACCTTCGTCGGTCAAAACGGAGCTTACGACATCACAGACGTGACGGGACTTGATCGTGAGCGCGGGCTGGTGACGTTAAAAGTTGCGAGGGCGAAAGCTCCTGCGCTCGCTATCGGCAACAGAAAAGAGACGACGCTGAACGATAAGGTGGCCATCGTCGGCAGCGGCGCGAAGACCGAGGCCGCTTACGCACCAGGAACGATCAACGGCTACAAAGATAATGATTTGCTGGAGGTCGCAGCGCAAGCTGGGCAGACAGTCACGGGCGGCGCGCTGCTCAACGCTCAGGGCGAAGTCATCGGCATCATGGTTGATTCTCCGGGCGGCGGTCGCGCTCTGGCCGTCCCGGTTAATTACTTGATAGACCTCGTCAGGCGCAAGCAGCCTGCCATGTCGCTCAGCCTGGCCGGAGCTAAAGACGTGCTCTACGATTGGCGGAAGCCTGACCCGATTCCGCGTCCACAGCTCGACAAAGATTTAGAGCAGAAGATCATCACGGAGGTCGCCCGCGCTCACAGGGAAAAAGCGCCGAAGCCTCCCGCACCGCAGGCAAGCCCGGAAGCGTCTCCGCAGACTGGGAGCGAGCCGAATCAGGACGGCACTTTCTGGGAGCAGCTTGAGGGCGAGATGAGCAGTGCCACTGTTTCGGCGGTGGCCGAAGGAGCTTTCACCACAACTGGCGCGAAACAGACGGCCTACATCATCGACACGCACTCGGGTAGTCCCGCGGATAACGACGGGCCGAAATATCTCGCCATCTTTTCGGGCGAGACTTACGTCACTGACTACCCTGTGCCGAATCTCTCGCTGATCCTCAAAACCTACGACCTGAACCGCGATGGGATTAATGAATTGTTACTCGGTTATTACTACATGCAGATGGGGCAGGCGATGGAATGGGCAAAGCTCGTGCAGGCGTCACAGACTCAGCTTCGCGTTCTCAAGGATTTCGGCACGACCTACGCCTCTTTCTGCGAGGCTGGACTTGCCGCCGAAAACAATCCCGGTGCTACGGCCTCCGTCATCTTCCACGCGACAGCTTCGACCGGGCAGCTGCCCGAACTGCGCGTGGACAACTACAAAGCGCCCTGTTCGCCCGAAGGGTCGAACCCGCAGTGGAAGTACACGCCTGATGCCAAGCTGCCTGAAAAGTCTAACAAGTGACCTTAAGCATTCTGAAAACGAGCAATGATGAGTGAACTGGCAGAGCAGCAATGGGCGGTCTTGAGCGAGCGCGGCGCGGAAGCGACGGGGCTGACCTATACGCAGGCGGCTGAGCGGATGCGTGCGCTCGTGCGAGAGAAAGTCTCCGGCGTCTCAGTCATCACGGATGATGCCGCTCGGCGCGTCACGCATAACGTCAAGCCGCGTACTCGCCAGCAAAATCCAAACGGAGCGGGAAACAAGGTAAAAAGATGAGAGGCAAAAGGGCTATATGCAACAAGAGCGTTTGATTCCTGGATAACTGCTTCATGTCAGAATCAACTCGCCGCAAGCGAACATCATTCTGGCGATATCAGAAAAGATGATAATGAAAGGGATGCTATCGAGGAATCGGGTTGAATGACTTGCTATGCCACGGCTGCGGCTAACCTTTGCTTCGCAATTCAAATCATTATCAATCACGCCTCTTTCGAGTAGCGACTCAACATATATCCTATTGCCGCGCCCGCGCATAAGCTGCTCCAATGCCCCGCCTTGATCGTGCGCGCTACAACTATATCCAGCCCCAGTTGGATGCCTACCACCGCCAGCAGAATGATAATTAGAGATGCTCCTGACTCACGTTGCTTGAGCAATTTAATTGCCGCAGCCCCGGCGATTCCCATCACAGCCTGCGAAGCGCCGGAACTGACGAGTGCCGGAGCAGCAACAACGCCGACAACCTGACCAATTGAGCCGCTAATTACATACAACAAGGCGAAACGTAATGAGCCGAACGCGCGCTCCAATGCTGTGCCCAAAAATAATAGCGCAGCCATGTTGAAAACGAGATGGGCAAAATAGACATGAAGGAATTGAGAAGTGATGATTCGCCACCACTCTCCAGCCCACAATAAATCTCCATTGAGGGCACCAACGCGAAGAAGCAAATAAGAATTATGTGCCCTAAACAGCGGCAAACCGTAGAGCCACGCCACCACGCCCCAACTGATGACATTTAATGCAATAAGCGTCCAAGTGACCACTGCCCGAGCACCTTGCTGGCGCGATGGTCTTCCATGCTTAATAAATTTGTAGAGCGTAGTTAAAGCAAGCATTCGAATCATTGAAGCGGCATAACTACTGATTAACCCGCGTCATAGTGCTTAATCACGCTTTCAACCTATTACACTTTATAGCCAACGCACTACGTCGGTTTTGCCTTTCACCTTTCAACTTCCTTGAATTGAAAGTCCGCGACCAGCGGCAGGTGATCAGAGGCGATGAGAGCGGTGCGGCTCCTATGCAGTGTCAGGCGTTTGAGTTCGAGCGCGTCGTCGTAATAAACGTGATCGAGATGCAGGAACGGCAGCACGCCCGGATAGGTTTTCGCGCGTTTGAGGTGATGACGAATGTCCGCGCTCTGGAGATGCGTGCCCAGGAGGCGCGAGGCCAGCCCGCGCGTCCACTCGTTAAAGTCTCCGAGCGCGATGCGCGCCCCTCCAAGCTTCTTATTATTTATTATCTCATCACTGACGAGCTTGCGCGCCTGGTGGCGGCGCTCGATGAATGCCGTGCCGAGATGGATGTTGAAGATGTGGAGCAGGATTTCTTTTCCCCCTAAGTTAACCGGCACGTCCGCCCGAAGACAGCCGCGCCGCTCGCGTTTGCTCCATGTGATGTCATAATTATGCGCGGCGTGAAGCGGCAAGCGGCTTAAGGTGACATTACCGTAAGCTCCTCCATCGAGCTTGCGATTCTCGCCGATGTGATAATTCATCTCCAATGCTTCGGCCAGATAGCGTGCCTGATGACGCTCGCGCTTCGAGCCTTCGATGCTCAAGACCTCCTGAAGCGCGATGATGTCGGCATTAGTCTCGCGCAAGACCTCCGCAATCCGCGCAGGATGCTCTCGCCTGTCCATCCCGCGACATTTGTGCACATTGTAAGTGACGATACGCATGACAGTGGTCAGTGGTCAGTGGTCAGTGGTCAGTGAACAG
>JACCVS010000700.1 GCA_013698055.1 Acidobacteriota bacterium | reverse complement strand
AGTAACGCCAGTCTCCGGCTTGCAGGTAATAGTAGAAGTAGAAGCCGAAGACGAGGCCGGGAAACGCAAAGTAGACGAACCTCTTGGGGACGGATTCAATCTCTTTCCAGTAGCCGTTCTCCTCGTTAATGTCGGGACAGGATTTCTTGCAGGCCGTGCATTTCGTGCATTGCGAGTTCTTCGTCTCACGCAGCCCGTGCGGCTCCGTGTAAATCTTCTCGATGAATGAGAGTGGGCAGATGTAGTTGCACCAGGTCTTGCCGGTGTAGAACGCGCCGAAGATGAGCGCTGCAAACGAGATCATCACGAAGAAGGCAGCGATGGCGTGGCCGTCGCCATTGGTGGCGATCAGGCGCATCCAGAGCGAGAAGAAGAAAATCGCGAACGAGACGTAGTAATAATTAGCTTCGAGCCAGGGCGAGGCCTTCTTGATGCCAGGTCGCTTCAGCCGCACGGGGATTTGTGAAAAGAAGGCGAGCGGGCAGATCCTTCGCCAGCGGTGATAGCCGACGAGCACGATGAAGAGAGGAATCGCCGCCACCACTACCGTCCAGACGATACGCCCGGCGACGCCTTCTATCATCTCCATGTGGGCGCAGACGGGAATGGCGATGAAGACGACGAGCGCAATCCATTTAATCGGATTGACCCACCATTCAGCATCCGGCTCTTCCGCCTTCTTCGTCGCGACGGGCAAGCTCCTCGTCGGTGTCGCAGGATTTCGGGGTGTGGCAACAGACATATAAAAACAGTGACAAGTGACGAGTGACAAGTGACGAGCAAGGGAAGTGTTTTAACTTGTCACCCGTCACTTGTCACTTATCACTGTAGTATCTTAGCTCCGACCGGCGCGCGTCTTGAAAGGCCATTCGGCTGCGAGTGGTGATTCAAGGTTGGCTTTAATGTTGAGATAATCGCGCAGCACTCCTTTAAGATTCCCCATCTGCTCTTCTTCGTTACGACGAAAGAATTCGCTGCGAAAGCCTTCATCAGGCGTTAAGACGAAGAAGAGGCGCGGGATGTTGCGCGTCGAACCAACGCTTCCCTCCTTCGGCTGCTTGACGCCCGGATTAAGATAATCCCCTTCGTCAAAGTTTCGGACGTGACACTGGATGCAGGTCATGCCGCGCTCTTCAAAGAGACGGCGGCGCGGATCGCCCAAACCCGTTTCCGCCACCATCTGTTTCTGCTTGAAGTCGCGAGAGAACATTGACGAATCAATGATAGCGGGCTTGACCATCATTGCATCGTGGTCGTCTGGAATCGCAGAAAAATTTCCGACATCAACCAGCTTGTCGAAGCCCGCGACGAACGACGCGCTTTTCGGATCGAACGCAGGCGCAGGCACACGTCTGAACGCCATGCCATCAGGCGTTGGCTTAACGCTCGTCGCAAAACCGTCAATCGGCATGTTGCTGAAAGCCAGCACTTTCTTGCCATCTCGCTCGACAGGGACAACTTTCATCACGCCCAGCGCCCAGCCGTCGCCGCGCAGGTAACGCCCCTTCTCATCCAACTGGTCGTCACCGCCGAGACGCGCATTGTGCGGAAGCGCCGCAAAGTTCGCCTGCATGTTCGGGTCATCTTTGTCGCTGTAGTTGACGACATTGGAGATGAAGTCGGCTAACGCTTCGCCATAGCTCTTTTTGTCGCGCTCGATAAAGGGCTTGAGATCAGTGCCGTCAAAGAAAGCGTTGTGGAGAAGCGTGGCGAACGTCTTGTTGTTCTTCTGGCGCGCGTCCTCGTCTTTGTCCAGCTCAGGGTCTTTCAATCGAGTGATACGCATTCGTGGCATCAGGAAGACAGGCTCAGCCGCGACAATGTTTTTATAGACGAGCCGGAGCTCAAAGATTCTCTTGTTGACGCGCGGGCGCACCATGACGAGCCGCCAGTTCTCCGCGTTGAACTGCGGATTGTATTTCGGGCTGTCGGGGTTGATCTCGTCGTTGCGATGCAGCAACGCCAGATTGCGGAGCGACTCACGGAAGAGTATCGCTCCGGTGGTTGGCTGAATTGCGTTCTCCGATTTGATCTGTTTGTTTGCCTCAATCGCCGCGATGCGGTCGAACATGCTAATGATCGGCCAGCGCGCATTCGAAGCGACGAGCCGCTCCGGGTCTGTAATCGAGATGAGCGTTTCGACGGGCAATGGCGCAGTCGGCACGACTGGAAGCGGCACGGGCTTTGGCTCGATAGTGATGCTGAACGTCTTGATGGATGTTCGCGGGCTTCCACCGCCACCGCGCGGATGCTCCGTGATGCGAACGGCGAATTGTCCGACGCTACCATCGGTCTTGCGCGGCGTCCAGTCAACGGTCAGAGTCCTCTCGTTGTACTTGGCGCTTGCTGGCTTCTGCGTCATTTCAACGCGAACATCATCCGTCTCTTCGTCAATCACGGAGATGCCAAAAAAGATGCGCTGTCCGACGCCGACGCGCTTGATCCGAATGGCGTCCATTTCGGGCGGTCGGTTCTCTGATGTTTCACCCGGCGCGAAACTACGAACGGGCTGCGTGCTTCCGGCATCAGCCTTGAAGCGTGAGATAAACATCATGCTCGCCAGAGCGCAGAAGAGAATCAGCGAAAAGAGCTTGAGCGAGCGCGCATTGGGGGTGCGAAGGACTTTCATCATTTCTCCAGAGATAATTTATTTCGTTTTAAGGGAGATGTTTCGATTGATGCACTGAAATTGAGCGTGCCGGAAGCCGATTTTTGCCGGGATCGCGAATCGCGCTTAACCAAGAATCGCTGCGACATCTAAATTCAGGTTTGAGATTACTGTTGAAATTAAGGCTTCTCCGCGCTTTAACGTCTGGGTTACTTGATAAGCGCCATCGGCAGGCTGAGAGTAGCGTTCAATCGTATCGTCAGGCAAGCTGATGAGCCAGACTTCCGGCAACATCGCCTGAGCATAGAGCGACAACTTTATTTCCCGCTCTACTTGCGTGGAAGAATCCGCAACTTCCACCACCAGCAAAACGTCGGCGGGCGTTGGATGGCCTTCCGCGTAAAAATCATGGCGAAATCGAAGCAGGCTAATATCAGGCTGCGGCTCTGAATAATCGTCCAAGATAATCGGATTCTGGACACGCACAATAACATCCTGCTCAACGAGCCGATTCAAGAGTTTATTGAGGCGATCAACACACGCTGCGTGACGACTACCAATCGGACTCATCTCGATGACCTCGCCGTCAACGAGTTCAACGCGGTCTCCTTGCGAAAGAATGCCAGCTTCCGTCATCCGGTAATATTCGATGATATTGAAATGCCGCCGTGCGATTTGAACTGACATAAACCTTCACCCTGTTTTCATCTAACAGGCAGAATAATAGCACAAAACCATTGGATTGATGATTGAATAGAGAGACAGTAGAATGTTAAATCAAGCATGAAAATAATCTATCCGCCGTATGTTTTGAAGCGTATGATTGAGCGCGGAATCACCGTCGCCGCCGTGCGCGACATATTGGAGAATGGCGAGATGGTCGAAGAGTATCAGGCTGATTCGCCGCCGCGTTATCTCATGCTAGGATGGAGCGGGAAAAGACCGATTCATGTTGTCG
>JACCVS010000695.1 GCA_013698055.1 Acidobacteriota bacterium | reverse complement strand
TCTATCTGCATAAGGATGAGGCGGGCAAAATTATCTACGTCGGCAAGGCGAAGAATCTGCGTAACCGCGTGCGCTCATACTTTCAATCGGGGCGCGGGCACGACCGCAAGACGCGGGAACTTGTGCGTCGCATCAGCGATCTGGAATTTATCGTCACTGACACGGAAGTCGAAGCTCTCGTCCTCGAATCGAACCTTATCAAGCAGCACAAGCCGCGTTACAACGTGCTCTTGAAAGACGACAAGCAATACCCGCATTTAAAGCTGACGATTAACGAGGCGTTCCCGCGTGTGATGATTACCAGAAAGATTCAGCGCGACGGCTCACTCTACTTCGGGCCGTTCCTGCCCGCGAGCCTTGCGCGGCGGACGATTGATCTCATCAACCGCACGTTTCAGCTTCGCACCTGCGACATAGAGATTGACGGGAAACTGCCGCGCCCGTGTCTTGAATATCACATCAAGCGTTGTCTTGGGCCGTGCGTCAAGGGATTATGCACGCCCACTGAGTATCAGGAAGCCGTGCGTGATGTGCGCCTGCTGCTTGAAGGGAAAAACAAGGAGCTTGCCGAAACGCTCGAGGGACGAATGACTCATGCGTCTGAAGAGATGCGTTACGAGATAGCCGCCAGGTATCGCGACCTCAGAAAGACTGTGCTGGCAATTGCCGAGCAGCAGAAGATGGCGACCTCGCCGGAAAGAGACGTTGACATCATCGGCTACTACCGCGAAGGCGCACGTCTCGCCCTGCAACTCTTTACGATGCGCGAGGGCAAGATCGTCGGGCGGCGCGAATTCTACTGGGAAGATTTATCGGAGGATGATTTCGACCCGTCCGCGTTCCTGAGCGATGTGCTGACGCAGTATTACTCGACTGATTATGTCCCGCGCGAGATTCACGTGCCCGTGGATTTCGAAGATCGGCAGCTTCTGGAGAAAGCTCTGACCGAGCGGCGCGGGCGGCGCGTTCGCATCCTCGACCCACAGCGCGGCGAGAAAAGGGATTTGATTGATCTGGTCGAGAAGAATGCCAAGCTCGCTTTCGAGCAGCGCTTTCGCGTGCTCAAGCCGGACATGGAGCGCGTGCTCGAAGAGTTGCAGGAGGTCCTGGAATTGCCGCGCTTTCCCGCGCGCATCGAATCATTCGACATCTCGCACATCCAGGGTGCTGAGAATGTGGGCGGCATGGTCGTTTGCGAAAACGGCAAGATGAACCGCGCAGAGTATCGTAAGTTCAAGATTAGAACTGTCGAGGGCGCAAACGACACAGCTTCGATGAACGAAGTCGTGTTTCGTCGTTATCGTCGCCAGCTCGACGAGGGAAAACCGCTGCCTGATCTGGTGATGATTGATGGTGGTAAGGGGCAGTTGAGCGCGGCCGCGACGGCGATGCGCGAGCTTGAGCTTGAAGCCATCCCGATGATTGGCGTGGTAAAACCTCCGCGCAGGCATAACGAAGTCTCGCATCTGCTGATCAAAGGGCGTGAGCACGAGCCTGTCTTTCTGGATTCACACTCGCTTGTGCTGCGCCTGATTCAGATGATTCGCGATGAAACCCACCGCACGGCCATTCAATATCATCGCAAGCGAAGAGAGTTGCGCGATTTCACTTCGGAGTTGACAGCGATTCCGGGTGTGGGCGACAAGCGCAAGAATCGTCTACTCAGAAATCTCGGCTCGATTCAGCGCGTGTCCAACGCAAGTGTGGCCGAACTCTCGCCCTTCGTCGGACGTAAAACAGCGGAAGAGATTTTCGAGCACTTCGCACGCCAGCGCGCTCTGGCCGAAGGCGGGCAAGATATTGGGGATGGTGAGGAAGCACAGGGAAGCACAGAAGCGCCGAACGGGAATATCTCTCGCGACGTTATCGCCGGGATTATTGAACCAGAGAATATCGAGACGCGGCTTGACGATCCTGAAGGAGATGCAGCGGACTTGCAGCCGATTCGTTCCATAGATCAAACGGGGCGCGTGATTGAGCGTCGTAAATCCACGCGCAAGCGCGGCGAGCGTTCCTCAAATCCGCATGGCGTTAAGCGCGAAAAAGTATCCGCTGCTAAAGACACAGATTCCGGCAAAGACTAAGACACTCTTTCAGAAAATCAATCGAGTGTAGCGCGCTCAGTTTATCCCTGCGGCTGCCCGCCGCCAGCACCGCGTACACCCGCAAAATCAAAAGTCAGACGTAAGATGAGCTTGCCGTCCGTGACTTCGTAACGCACGTCCTTAACCTTGGCGCTGAGTGTTCCGTTCGTTGATTGGATGGGCATGGCGAGCGCGAGTTGCGGCGCGCGCAGGATTTCCAGCGGGTTGATGCGCTGGTTGAT
>JACCVS010000673.1 GCA_013698055.1 Acidobacteriota bacterium | reverse complement strand
CGCACCGCTGAGACCATGACGGATCTCTTCGCTTGCCACATCTCGGCAGCAACCATTCAACGCGCAGCGCGTGTTTCCTCAGCAAAACTGGTTAATACCGAACAGCGCATCAAAGCAGCCATCCGCGACTCACAGGTCATCGGCGTTGATGAAACAGGTCTGCGGGTCGCTGGAAGTGGCGCTTATATTCACGTCGCGCGCACTGAAGCGCTAACGCACTATGGCTTTGATGAGCGGCGAGGCAAGGCGGCCATGGATGAGATCGGCATCCTCCCACAGTTTACGGGCACGCTGGTACGTGATGGGTGGGCATCATATCAGTGGTACGAACAATGTCGTCACAGTCTCTGTAATGCTCACCTGCTGCGCGATCTCATCTTCGTCGAGGAAAGCAGCCCCGCGCAGAAGGTCTGGACTGCACCGCTCGCCAAACTCCTCCTGAAGATCAAGGACACGGTCGCTCAAGTAGAGGTCAAGACCGACACTCAGTTGAGCGAGCAGACGAAAAATGAGTTCCTTCAACGCTACGACAAGTTAGTCAAAAAAGCTGGTCGCCTCAACCCGCCTCAACCGAAAAGAAAAGCGCAGGGTGACGCGGCGAAAAAGTCGGTGGCGCAACTAACACCACGACGCCTCGTCAACCGCTTGCAGCGCCACCGCGATGAAGTCTTACGCTTCATGTCGGACAGCAGTGTGCCGTTCGATAACAACGGCTCGGAGCGCGATCTGCGAATGGTCAAACTCCAGCAGAAAATCTCGGGCTGCTTCCGCACGCCTGATGGCGCGCGATCCTTCTGTCGTGTCAGAAGCTATCTCTCGACCGCGCGCAAGCAGGGCAATTCCCTGCTCTCTTCTCTCGAACGCGCCTTCAATGGCAAGCCACTTATCTTTCAACCCGCCGAAAGTTAAGCTCTGTCCCCGCCAAGTACCTGAATAGCTGCAATAGAAATCTCGACTATCGTCCGCGCTCATGCTTGTGCTGCCGGCGCAAAAAAAACACGGCGCGCAAAGTTTAGGCCGCAGTCGCGGCGGCTTCTCCACCAAGATTCACTTGGCAACCGACGCTTAGAGCGAAACTCCGTAGTCATCATTCCAAGGATCGTTTAAAATTCTCTATTGTATTCTTGACCTGCCTAGCCGAAGACATTAAAGTACCTACAATAAAAGGGAGTGAGCATCATAATGTCAATCAAAATCGAATTTAATACGACCGTAAGGCTTTCAAAGAAGACACAAAGCCAAATAGAGAAACTTCTAGAATGTCTTCCTCGGGAACATTTGCGAGGTATTGATAGAATCAAACTGGTCGATAATATTAATGATCCGCGCCTTAAGAATCCGCTACAACGCGCGGAACTGCCAGGACTTTACCACCCAAAACAAACACCTCAAGGAGCATGGCTTGAGGTAGCTACAGGGGTTCTATTGCCCCATTCCAAGCGATTTCTAAAGGGTATTATGCCTCGCTTGTCCTTCAAGGGCAACCTAGCTGCAATTATCTTTTCATTAGTGGGTCAGCACTACTATTTGACATTACGCCATTCAATAAAACGAGGGCAAATTGAGCCAGCAGTTAGATCATACACAGAAAAACATTTGCGGATGTGGCATGAGCGCCAGCATACATTCCGCTCACGAATCTTTAAACCATTTCAACCTACACTCGAAAAATGGGGACGCTCGTTACAGAAACGTGCTTCTGCGGAAAGAAAAAGAAAAGCATCTATTAATTAATGGAAAGAATAAAGTTATTCGACATTGCCATCTTTGTCAATGCACTCAACCTTATCTGCCGCTTCCCTTAAAGCAGCAGCAATTTGTTTACCTTCTACGCCCGAGCGCCGAAACTTCAACTCAACCCTAAATTCTCTTCCGGGCGATGCGTACCGAAAAGTAAAAGGCTTTGAGGAAGCACGCGACTCAGTGTTACCTATTCTGGCTCTCCTGAAAGACCTGGCCTCGTCGCGGGTCATCCCTCTGAGTACTATCGCCTCAACAACACTTCGCATTGACTCTTCATCTGGCTGTCGCACAATCTCCAGCAATAACGTTTTAGCGGCGATGTCGGCGTGCCGACATCGCTCTCGAATATCCTCAGGCAGCAATGAAATTGAGAGTGCCTCCGTTACAGTGCTCCGGCTTTTACCCACTTTCCGAGCCACTTCCTCATGTGTATACCCAAAACGCTCGCAAAGAGCGCGTAGACCGTCCGCTTCTTCCCACGGGGTCAAATCTTTTCGCTGCATGTTCTCGATCAAGGCTATTTCAGCAACAGCCCGATCATCAATATCCATCTCAATACATGGTACTTCGCGAATACCAGCTTCACGCGAAGCACGCCAACGACGCTCACCGGCAATGATCATCCAACGCCCACTTAACCTTGAAGGCTTGACGAGCAAAGGCTCTAAAACGCCCTTCTCTATGATTGAGGCCGTCAGATCCGTTAAATCACCAATCTCCACGCGGGGCTGATCCGGATTGGGATCGAGTTTATCCACGGAGATCATTCTCCCAACCGGAGTCGGGCGATGCTGCGCCAATTCCTCAACATAATGTGCATCGTGGCGCATTTGCAACCCTGAAGGAAGTCCTCTCTTAGACACGATTGATCACCTCCTCGCAAAGTTTTGCGTACTCACTGGCACCTGAAGAATTGGGCGCAAACGTGAAGATGGATTCTTTGTAAGCGGGAGACTCTTCAAGTCGCACACTTTTTGTGATGACTGTCTCAAACATTTTCGCCCCGAAGACACGCCGAATCTGCTCAAACACCTCGCGCGCCAAGGTGGTTCTTTTATCATGGAGCGTAACCAATACACCAAGAACCTGCAAATTGGGGTTTGGGCGCGCCTTAACTTTCTCAATCGTCTCAAGCAGATCATCCGTTCCTTCCAAAGCAAAATACGACGATTGAATAGGAATCAAAACGTGTGTGGCTGCAACTAGCGCGTTTACAGTAATCAAACCTAGCGTGGGAGGAGTATCGATAACTACTATTTCATAAAGCTGGCGCAAAGATTCCAGACGATCTTTCAACCTGAAAGGTGCATCAAAATCGCCAACCAGTTTTGATTCAATCTTTGCAAGGTTAATACGAGCAGGAATGATGTCGAGACCTTTGACAGGTGTCGGGTAGATTGATTGTTTGGCATTATCAGCACCATCCAGCATCAATTCATAAGCGGAAAAATCTACCGTCAAAGGGTCTAGAAAAGAAATTGAGCTATTGCCCTGAGGATCCAGATCAAGCAATAAAACGCTTTTCCCGCGACGCGCGAACGCGGCAGCTAAATTAATGGCAGTCGTAGTCTTCCCTACTCCACCTTTTTGATTAGCAATTGCAATGATCATACAATTTAAATCAAAGAAATTAAAACCTTATCGGACGCGTATCGATGGTGCTATTTAAATCGTTGATAAATCTTACATGGCAAGGTCTCCGGTTTCTCCAATCACATCAGGCCATTCTTCATCCAAAGATGATTCTTCTCTTGCCTGACCCTCTTCATCATTAGTAACACTATTACGCGAAGCATAAATGACATCCATATCAACAAAAATCGGGCAATCCGCACGCAAAGCTAAGGCAATAGCGTCGGATGGTCGCGAA
>JACCVS010000614.1 GCA_013698055.1 Acidobacteriota bacterium | reverse complement strand
CAACGATCTGGCGCATCACCGCAGACAATTTTGATTTCTCCTGTCTCGGCGCGCAGAAAAAGTTGGTGACTGCACAGAACTTTGCGACGTTAATCGAAATATTGAGGGCGCGGGCGACAGAAGCGGTTTACGATAATTCCTATCATCGTCTGCGTCAGATGCTCGCCGCCGCGTGGCCGCTTGAGCAGGAGACGGAGTCACGCGGCTGGCGTCGCAAGGGGCCGGGGCGCGTCAGCACGGAAGCCGTCACCAGAAGCGATAACGACATACAGTTCACGCGTTATTCACGTTTACGTTATTACCTTCAACTTCATCAACCGGAATTGAGCGCATGAAGCGTCGCGGAGAACATAATTCACCCCGTTATCAAATGGGAACACAAAACGAGCGCGAGTTACGACAGAAGCCAGCTCATTTTGAAGCGCCGGTTTCAGTCGTTTCTCCAGAGCGCGTAGAAGAATCGCAGCTTTACGGAGTTTCACCTGTCCTTGAAGCATTGCGCGCGGGGCAACGTAACATCGAGCGCATCACGATTGCCGAAGGCGCACGGCACAATCGTCTGCGCGAATTGGTTGAGAATGCCCGGAGCGCAAATGTACCTGTGCGTTTCGCTCCGCGCGGCGAGCTCTCGCGTCTCGTTGGCGCAGGCGCGAATCATCAGGGCGTGGTCGCGACGGTTGCGGCGGCGAGCTACAAGGATGCAGATGAGTTGCTGGATAATCTCGCCTCGCGCGTGGGAACAGTTGACCCTCCGCTCGCAGTAGTGCTTGATGGCGTGGAAGACCCGCGAAATCTGGGCGCGATATTACGAACCGGTGAGTGCGCGGGCGTTCATGGCGTTTTTGTGCCGGAGCGTCGCGCTGTCGGGTTGACCGAGACCGTGGCGAAAGCCGCAGCCGGAGCTTTGGAGCATATCAACGTGGCTCGCGTCGCGAATCTAACGAGATTGATAGAGGCATTGAAAGAACGTAACATCTGGACGATTGGAACAAGCGCGGATGCTCCGACGCCTTATACCGCGTGGGACTGGACACAACCTTCGGCGCTTTTTCTAGGCGGCGAAGGAGCGGGGTTGCATCGGCTGGTACGCGAGCGTTGCGATGCGCTGGTCAGCATTCCGGTGCGGGGGCATATCGAATCATTGAATGTTTCGGTGGCCGCAGGCATCGTGCTTTATGAAGCGGTGCGACAGAGGATTGCAGCGCAGTCAACAGTGAAGTAGCTAAATAGTTGCTGCCTGCAACGTATTTTCAAAGGAAATTGGAGACGAGAAATGTTTTGTCCAAACTGCGCAGCGCAAAATATCGAAGACTCTAAATTCTGTCGCGGTTGTGGCGCTGACATTGGCCTCGTTCCGCAGGCGATGACGGGGCATCTGCCAGTGCAACGCGCCGTCGGTTATGATGCACAAGGCCAGCCTTACGATGAGACAGGGCGGCGCATAAGCAAGCACAAGGAACCGCCGAGGCTTGATAAAGCCATCACGAATCTTTTTACGGGAGTCGCCTTTTTACTCGTCGCCTTCTCGGTTATGCGATTTTTTCCGGGAGGCAGGATGTGGTGGTTCTGGTTGTTGATTCCCGCCTTCACGATGCTGGGCGGTGGCGTAGCAGAGTACGTGCGGTTCAAGCAGAGCAAGGGTGAGGACATCAAATTGCCCGGCGGCAAATCCAGACCGGCGATGCCGAAAGCGCCAGCGCGTGTGAGCGCATTCCCGCCGCGCAACACTTCAGAACTCGTTCCGCCTCCGAGCATCACGGAAGGCACGACGAGGCATCTCGATCAAAGCCCCGAAGCGCCGACTCGACACATCGGAACGCACGAATAACACGCGAAAGATGTTTGATCGGGAGGCTTCGTGCTCAAGAAATCCCTTAAAGACTTGCTCCTTGCGAGTCTCACCGCGCCTCTGTATAGTCTTCAAAACCCACTCGCATTTTATTAACAACCCGTTAGACTCTGGAGGGAAAATATATGCCGCAACGACCAAAGATTGCTAATGACATGCTGGAATTGATCGGTTACACGCCGATGGTGCGCTTGAATCACATCCCGTATCCCAATTCCGCGGAGCTAATCGCCAAGCTCGAATCGCAGAACCCGATGGACTCCGTCAAAGACCGCATTGGCGCGGCGATGATTAAAGCCGCCGAGCGCGACCAGTTAATCAAATCGGGCGAGACTATCCTGGTCGAGCCGACCTCCGGCAACACCGGAATCGCGCTCGCGTTTGCCGCCGCCGTGTTGGGATATAAGTTAATCGTAACGATGCCCGAAACTGTGACGGTCGAGCGCCGCCGGGTGCTGACATCACTTGGCGCGGAAGTAGTTCTGACACCGGGGACAGAAGGGATGAAGGGAGCCATCAAAAAAGCGGCGGAGATTTCCGAAGTGACGCCGAACAGTTGGACGCCCAGCCAGTTTGATAATCCTGCCAACCCGGAAGTTCATCGCCGCACCACTGCCGAAGAGATTCTGGAAGATACAGACGGAAAGATTGATGCTTTCGTCGCAGGAGTCGGCACAGGCGGCACGATTGCGGGCGTCGGGCAGATTTTGAAAGAGCGCGTCGGCAAGCACGTTCAGGTGATCGCCGTCGAGCCTGCATCGTCGCCGGTGCTGTCAGGGGGCGAGCCTGGTCCAAACAAGATTCAGGGCATCGGTGCAGGCTTTGTGCCGGGCAACTATGATCCGTCGGTGGTTGATCGAGTCATGCAGGCCGACTACAACGATTCTCTGGAGATGTCGCGCCGCCTCGCGCGAGAAGAAGGAATCTTCTGCGGCATTTCTTCGGGCGCGATTACGTGGGTTGCGCGTGAAGTCGCCAAAGAGTTGGGAGAAGGCAAGCGCGTCGTCTCGATAATCTGCGACTTCGGCGAGCGTTACCTTTCGCACGAACTATTTGAAGTAGCCGGACAGTAAGCGAGCGGCGGCGAAGAGCAGAAGGCAGAAGATAGAAGGCGGTAGGCAGAAAGCAGCTTGGTTGTTCTGCCTACTGCTTTCCGTCTTCTGCCTTCCTCTTAGTCTCCGCGTCATTGATTCTTAAATGGAAGAGACGAACATCGCGCGCATTTGCGTTCCTGTGTGTGAGAGTCGAGCTATCGAGCTGCGTCAGGCCATGACGCGCGCGGGTGAAGTCGCCGACCTCATCGAGCTTCGCCTGGATTATTTGCAGGGCGATGAGCTGTTCAAAGCCCTGTCAAATTTGCCCGCCTTAATTAGTGGGCGGACGCGACCTGTGATCGTTACTTTGCGTCCAGCCGAACAGGGCGGGCAGCGCGAGATGGATAACCTGACCCGGATAATCTTCTGGGTCGAGCACTTTCTCTACGGAAAACCTCATGTTGACTTCGCCGACATCGAATTAGACCTCGCGCTTCTCTTCATGCAAAGGGAGAAAGAAGAGGGAAGAGAGCTATTCAACTGGAACCGCGTCATTTGCTCGCACCATGATTTCAAGGGCGTCCCCGATAATCTGCGGCAGATTTACGAGCAGATGGCAGCTACCCCCGCGCGCATCTTAAAAATCGCTGTTCAGGCAAACGACCTCACCGATTGTCTTCCCATCTTTCGCCTGCTTGAACAGGCGCGAAGCGAGGGACGCGAGATGATCGCCGTTGCGATGGGACAGGCCGGAATCGCCACAAGGATTCTCGCGCCTGCGCGCGGCGCGTACCTGACTTACGGCTCGCAAGATGACGAGCAAAGAACCGCGCCGGGACAAATCGGCGCGGTGGAGTTGCGGGAGGTTTATCGCGTTCACAAACTGAATCCGCAGACTGAAGTCATGGGCCTGATTGCTTCATCGGTCTCACATTCCCTCTCAAAGTATATTCACAATGCGGCATTTGAAGCGTCAGGCATGAACGCTGTTTTCATACCTTTTGAAGTTAAAGACGCAGCCGCTTTTCTCCGGCGAATGGCGCATCCGCGCACGCGCGAAATGAAATGGAATCTGCGCGGCCTGAGCGTTACCATGCCGCACAAGGTGGCTGTGATGGAGCATCTGGATTGGATTGATGTGTCAGCCCGCGAGATCGGCGCAGTCAACACAATCGTCGTCGAGAAGGATACGCTGCGTGGTTACAACACGGATGCGGTGGGATTTATTTCGCCGTTGCGGGAAAAAGGCCTGAGCTTGCGTGACGCGCCATGTGCCGTCATCGGCGCGGGCGGCGCGGCGCGGAGCGCGCTCTGGGTATTACAGCAGGAAGGTGCGCGAGTAACTCTGTTCGCGCGTGATGTGGAGAAGGCAAGGCCGGTCGCTGAAAAGTTCGGTGCCAATTGCGAGCTTCTTGATGGAGCAACGTTCAGCGACTTTGATCTTGTCGTCAACGCAACCCCGCTCGGCACGCGGGGCGAGATGGAAGACGAAACGCCCGCACTCTCTAGCCAGCTTCAAGGTGCGCGTCTCGCTTACGATCTCGTTTACAATCCGCCGGAGACTCGCTTTCTGCGCGAAGCTCGCGACGCCAATTGCGAGCAATTGAATGGCCTCCAGATGCTTGTCGCCCAGGCCGCCGAACAGTTCCGCCTGTGGACGGGGAAACCCGCGCCTCTCGACGTAATGAAAGAAGCAGTGTTGCGGAAACTTTAAGAACAGAAAGAGCAGGTGTCAGATGCTGGATGTCAGATTCTGGAACACCGACATCCAGCATCTGACATCTGGCATCTGAATGTTTATGATAGAGCGTTATAGCAGGCAGATTCTCTTTGATGGCATCGGCGAAGCGGGGCAGCAACGCCTGCTCAACTCGCGTGCTGTCATTATCGGCTGCGGTGCGTTGGGGACGGCGCAGGCTGAGGCGCTGGCGCGAGCCGGGGTCGGAAACTTGCGGATAGTTGACCGGGATTTCGTCGAAGCCTCCAACCTGCAACGGCAAACGATGTTCACCGAAAATGACGCGCGCGAGCGGCTGCCGAAAGCAATCGCCTGCGTGAATCATCTGGCAGAGATTAACTCTGAGATAAAAACAAAAGCCGAAGTCGCCGACGTGAATCACTCGAACGTCGAGCGCCTGATCGAAAACTGCGACGTGGTGATTGACGGCACGGATAATTTTGCGACGAGGTACCTCATCAACGATGCGTGCGTCAAGCATAAAATTAATTGGATTTACGGGGCGGCTGTCGGCTCTTACGGAGTGACGATGACAGTTCGCCCGCATGTCAGCCCTTGCCTGCGCTGCATCTTTGAAGAAGCTCCTCCGGCGGCAAGCGCGCCGACCTGCGACACGGCGGGCGTCATCATGCCGATCATCTCTGTGGTCGCGGCAGTGCAGGTCAGCGAGGCATTAAAACTTCTGACCGGGCATACCGAAGCCCTGCACGGCTCCCTGATGCAGTTTGATGTGTGGCGCAATGACTGGCGGCGTATTCGTCTCAACGAGCCAACGCCTGATTGTCAGACTTGCGGGCTTGGGCGTTATGAGATGCTCGAAGCTGAAGCGGGTGATTTCGCTGTTTCGTTATGCGGCCGAGATGCTGTGCAGGTCAGCCCACGCCGTGCGACGCAGGTTGATTTGGCCTCTCTCGCGGAGCGATTGCGGGCGGCAGGCGATGTGCAACTCAATGCGTACCTGCTTCGGTTGCGCGCTGGTGATTACGAATTGACAGTGTTTCAGGATGCGCGCGCCATCATTCGAGGGACTGACGATGTGCCAACGGCGCGCTCGCTTTATGCAAGGTACATTGGTAATTAATGGCAATGGAGGAAACGACAAAGGCACGCTGTTTCCTATCCCGGGACGTTCAGGTTATATTCGCTACGTCTCTCGCTTGATTATCCGTTCGCTTAACTATTCACGAATTCAATCCGGTAAACAATTTTCTGATGTCTAAAAAAACTTTCCGCAAACGCATTGTTAACCCTCTCTCGCTTCTCATCCTTTTGACGGTTTTTACAATTCCCATACTGGGCGGCGAACCGATTATCTGGGAAACGAGTTCGAGAGCGGAACTCCTGAAGGGCGAAGCGCGCGGCGTCTCCATCACGGATACGGGCGTTCTCCTGCTCGCGCCGCGCTTCACCCAACTATTCAATACGGAACAGCCATACATCTGGTCGAGCGTGGCCGATGGCGCGGGCAATATCTATCTCGGCACGGGGCACGACGGTCGTCTTTATCGTGTCGGCGCTGACGGGCGCGGCACGCTCCTTTATGACGCGGCGGAATTAGACGTGACCGCACTCGCGATCAGCCGCGACGGCGCGCTTTACGCGGGAACCTCCCCGGATGGAAAAGTCTATCGCGTCAGTATGGACGGCAAAGCGGAGGTTTATTTTGATCCGCCGGACAAATACATCTGGTCGCTCGCCGTTTTACAAGATGGGCAGCTTGCAGTTGGAACGGGCGATAACGGAAAGCTCTATCGCGTCGGCGCGATTAATGCCAAGCCCGAAAGCTCGCTGCTCGTGGATACCAACGAGACGCATGTCATCTCGCTGGCCGTTGATGCGAAGGGGCAGTTGATCGCGGGTACTGATCCCGGCGGACTCGTTCTCAGAATCTCGCCGGACGGTAAAGCCTTCGCCC
>JACCVS010000651.1 GCA_013698055.1 Acidobacteriota bacterium | reverse complement strand
GCGCGCAACAAAGGGTTGGAGATCGTGGCCGCCTCCACGCATCCAATCTCGCGCTGGCAGGATCAGAAGATATTCGAGGATGAACGCTACGAGGTACTCGTTCAGGAGCTTCAATCCGTCGCACGTTCGCTCCTGATTTTCGGTCTTCACGTTCACGTCGGCATGGCTGATCGCGAGCGCGCCATCCACATTATGAACGCAGCCCGTTATTTCCTGCCGCATTTGTTGGCGCTCACGACTTCTTCGCCTTTCTGGATGGGGTTGAACACAGGGCTGAAATCTTACCGCTCCGAAGTCTTCAAGCAGTTCCCGCGCACGGACATCCCGGATCACTTCGATTCCTATGGCTCGTTTGAGCGCTACATTGAGTTGCTGGTCAAAACCAAGTGCATTGATGACGGCAAGAAAATCTGGTGGGACGTGCGTCCGCATCCCTACTTTCCAACGCTGGAATTTCGCGTCTGCGACATTCCGACGCGCGTTGACGATACCATCGCTATCGCTGCTCTCGTTCAGGCCATCGTCGCCAAGCTCAACAAATTGATTGACAAGAATCTGGGCTTTCGGCTCTATCGCCGGATGCTGGTGCAGGAGAACAAGTGGCGCGCCGTGCGCTGGGGACTCGACGGCAAGATGATAGATTTCGGCAAGCAGAAGGAAGTGCCTGTGCGCGATCTCATCCTTGAGCTTCTCGAATTCGTTGACGATGTGCTCGACGATTTAGGCTCGCGCAAAGAGGTTGAGCATATCCACGCTATCCTTGAGCGCGGCACATCTGCCGATGAACAGTTACAGGTCTACCGCGAAACCAACGACCTGCGCGCCGTCGTGGACCGTCTGATTGAAAGGACGATGGAGAACGTCCCGCGCGACGTTGATATGAGCGTGCCGCCACTAATGCCAGCTTCGCAAGGCGTTGTGTCTAAGTGAAAGGCTGTAATGTATGAGCGTCGAAGATAGAGTATTGCGTCTCGAAAATGCGTTCGCTACGCTATCGGAGCTTGCAGCTAGATCGGAATCCCGTACGGACACCTTGTCAGAGTTGGCGGGAAGACTGGAGTCTCGCACGAATACGTTATCGGAGCTTGCATCTAGGTCGGAAACTCGCACGGATACGTTATCGGAGCTTGTAGCTAGATCGGAATCTCGCACGGATACTTTATTGGAACTGGCAGCTAGGTCAGAAACTCGCACGGATACCTTGGCCCAGTTGACGAATACTTTAGTGCAGTTAGCTGTCAGTGCCAGTGAGCGGGCGGACACACACGAGTCCTGGATTAACTCGCTTGGCTCACAGGCAGATGAATTAGCGGCGGCTCAGGTTGGATTAACCACGCATCAGGCAGCGTTCGGCGCACATCAGGCAGAATTAAGCGCGCATCAAGCGGAATTAAGCGTGGCTCAGGTGGAATTGGCAAAGGCGCAGGAGCGCACAGAGGCCGCACTGGCCGAGACAAACGAGCGACTAAATAACCTTATTGATGTTGTCGAACGCTTCATCAGCGAACGGCGTAGCGACGGGTCTTGACCTTCTCACATTTGCCTTGCCTTGAGGGATTCGAGCAGGAAGTTCTCGAAGATGATGCGTCCATCGCGGGATTCATTCGGATGTTCCCAGCGGGTGGCGCGGCGCTTGTCCCAGTCCTCGAAAGATTTCTCAAGGTGAAATTGCACTGTGTAGATGAGTTGCCCGCCCTCGCGCTTGACCATCATCTGGTTGCGGCAGAGGTATGCTGTCGCAAGTAGTTTGAAGCCTTCAGGGATGCGATCCAGTTGCAGCCCGTGATTCTGCCAGACGCGCAGGATGTTAGCCTCAGTCGTGTAGTCCTGCCAGATGCCTGACTCCTCGTCCTGAACGCCCTTAAAAATAGCATCATCCGGTTCTGTGATGCGGATGAAGCGGTATTGATACTCGTAGGGGCGACCCTCGCGGCGTTCGTGCTGCTCGAAATTATCCAGCGTAATGATCCGCGCGCCGAAACTCATCCCAACAAGTTGATGCCCGCCGCAAATGCCAAGCACCGGTGTACGCGTCGAGCGAACGAACTCACCGAACTTTTCCAGGTGATTCGGATTGTAGTAATCGAAGTCGCGCAACGTCCCACTCAACACGATTGCGTCAGGAAGAAACTCCTGCTCGGCTTCGGCGATTTCGGAGAAATGTGTGGTGCGTATTTCCGGGCGCTTGACGAGGCGGGCAATGTTGTTCCGAATGTTGTCCATCGCCAGCACGGCGATTTCGCGCTCCCGCTGAAGATTCGACTTAACGTAGCGACCCCATTCCTTGACAGCGACTTCCGAGATGTCGCCCTCATCGCGCAGCAGGTCATCCACGACCAGCACGCGCGCCTCTTCAATGCGCTTCTCAATGGGTTCGTAGCGACAGAATGTTCGCTGGTTGAAAGGGAATGGGAGTGGTTCCGGCTTGTCTATCGGAATGTTTTCATTGGCCAGTAAGGTTTCGTTAATCAATATTTCTTCTTCCGCCATGTTCCAAGAATAGTGGGACTCAAAGACATCTTCGCTCTCAAGCCCGCCGCTGTTTAGTGTTCTGATTAAACTGCGGAATAATTGTTCCCGCGCCCGCTTGAATGATCTCTCGGCGAGCATTAGCGATGAGCAGGTTACGGAGGCGGGAACGAAAAGCCTGTTCGCGCCTTCCGGCAACATGCTCGATTAATAGTAACATGCGATGCCATGATGATTCGAGTTCGTCAG
>JACCVS010000647.1 GCA_013698055.1 Acidobacteriota bacterium | reverse complement strand
TCCAGGATGCGCGTTATGGTAGCTATCACTCAAACGTCGCTACCTTCTTTCTGCGTTATAAGTTCTGATTAAGAGATACCAAAATGAACCCTCGAAAGTCCCTTGGTTTTCACGCCGCGGTTCGCGTAGGCGATGCGGTCGGGATAATCTCCGGCGGGCACTCGCGCGACCACCTGTAAGGTCTGATCGTCGATGACGGCTAATTCGTTAGTCCCTGTGGCCGAAGCATAGACCCTGTGCAGTTTAGGCACGGCGAGCACACCATGCACTCGCTTCAAGTCTTTAACGTCACCGACGACTTTCCCAGAATTTGTGTCAAACACGGTCATCATGTCATCGCCGAGGTGCGCGATGTAGAGGCGTCTACTCTGAGGATCGAAGCTCTGGTGATCAAGACGTGTCGCGCGCCCCGTCAAGGGCACATCACTAACGGCCCGTAGCGGCAATTTCGCCGATTGTGCTGTGCAGACTGAGCACGACACCGCCATGAGCACAATGAGGGCTATCTTCGAGGCATTCATAGTGCGACTCCTCAGCAAACGAATTTTGGTGCATCCCCAGACAATTCTCGGCCCATACAGACCCGAAAATGTTTAGATTAACGCGGCCATCTTTCGCGCACCATTGTGCCGCCGGTTGACCTCTTCCCAATTAACATTCTGCATGAAGGCATCTATGTACTTTGCGGCAGCCGAGCCGTAGTCCATGTGGTAGGAATGCTCATACATATCCAGCACGAGCAAGGGCCGGCCCACGGGCGCGTTGTGCATGTGATCCCACGCCCAGTAGTTGTGAACTTCATTCGTGTGCAGGTTGTAAGTCAGCATCGCCCAGCCTGAGCCGCCAGCCAGAGCTTGCGCCGTCTTCCTGAACTCCGATTCCCACTGGTCAAAACTCCCGAACCATTGCTTGATCGTGTCGAGTACCTCGCCACCCGGCTTGTTGTCGCCGCCGAGGTTGCCAAAATAATGCTCGTGCAGGACGACGGAACCAGTGCGATGCAGTTCTTCGCGCTTCAAGTCACCGTAGATGTAGGCGGGAAGCTCCTTCTCGCGCATCATCGCGTCGAGCCGCTTCTCGACGACGTTGAGTGCGCCCACCGAGCCGCCGTAATTGTTCTCCCAATGCGAGCGAATCAACTTTTCGGAGAGTCCTTTGAGCTTGGCCGGGTCGAAGGGTAGCGGCTTCGGCTGATGCTGGCCCCGGAATGCCTGCGCCGCTGGCGGAAGTGTTGCAGCAGGCGTCTGGCTCTGTGCCATAGTATTTCCTGCTTCAGTTGCGCCTGTGAGGCTCAGGAGCGCGAGCCCTGCGCCTCCGGCGGCCAGTTTTGTCATCGCTTCGCGTCTTGAAACATCTTTCATTCTCTCTACCTCCTGATTTTTATTGTTCAATGTCGGTGAGACTCGCGTACAGCGCGTCATACAGGAAGGAAGCGCGATAAGCGGTCTCATGATCGTCGGTTGATATTCGCGGGAATCCCCTGCTGATTAGTGCAAGCCCATGCGCTGCTCTATGCGTATCTAACAGATTCTGGAAGTCGGCTGCCTGAACGATACGCGCCATTTCGACCAGAATGTGGTCGTGAGCGAGCCGCTCGTGAACTAGCGCGGCGAAGGAGCAGAGACCTTCGGCATTTTTGTGTGGATAGGTCGCGCCGGGAGCGTCGAAACCGGTCGCCCCGCTTTCTTCCTGCACTCGAGCCACCTCTTCAGCCGGCACGAAGATAAACTCTGCGTCCCCGTCAAGAAAGCGACGAAAAAGCCAACAGGTCGCCGTGCGGTTGACCTGAATTCTTTGCCGTGTGACCCATTTCATCGCGCTTACATCCAGAGAAATAGTAGAGTTCGTGCCAGACCGACTAATCCGCCGACAAGCACGACCAACAGCTTCGCAATCTTCAAGGCGTCGAGCGGAGAGTAAACCATCCGCACGTCCGCGCCTCGCGCCTTCGCGTCGAGCAGGTTCGTCTTCGAGCCGGGAACCCTCATCATGTCGCCGAAGGTTGTGAAGATCACATTCGGTTCCAGTGCTATAGAGATGGAATCGTCCACGCGCCCCAGCGGGATGACGCAGACGGGGCAGCCGGGACCGTGAATCATCGTGATATTTGCAGGCAGTAAGTCCTCGATGCCGTATTTGAAAATAGCGTGGGTGTGCCCGCCGCAGACCTCCATGATTTTGAGCTGGCGGGTGGTCAGACGCGCGATCTGATCGGCCAGTTTTCGCGCGATGTCGCCTTGCCTGTATTCGTCTATGAATTTCATTTCTCAGGCATCCCTTCTTCGACGTCTTTGCTTGTACCCATCACCCCGTGCTGGAGGAGTGTATGCACAATGTC
>JACCVS010000634.1 GCA_013698055.1 Acidobacteriota bacterium | reverse complement strand
GTCGGGATGCCGCGCATCTCGATTTCGCGTTGAACCGCAACGACCGTGCGGTGACAGATGCTCGGTCAACCGCCCGTCAGGATAACCGCATCGGCGCGCGACCCCTTATCAATCTCGTTGGCAATCTGCGGCGCAGTGCCTTCATACATGGCTTTGAGCTGCATCGTGTATCCCATGTAACCGATATGCTTCTTAGCCACGCCGCCGATAAAACCCTCGTCTGCCAGGTCGCGCAGCACGTCAATGGGAAAGACGACGTTGATGTCCTGGTCTGCGTCCGTGTGGTCGTAGTGATGATGCGTAACCATCAAATCGGATGAATCAACATCCGGCGGAATAATGCGGAAAGTCAGATCGCCTAGCTCATCACTGATGTTGAAACCTTCCTGGTCTTTGAGATGAATGCCGCCCGCTGTGACGATGGCGATGGTGCTTTTTTCGAGCGTGCGGTCAAACGGTGTGAACGGCACGCATTTGCGAGATAGTGTACTCATGATAGTTAAATGGGGCTGAATCCGTAGAGGCTTCCTGAGAAGCGTTTCGAGATTCAGCCCGCTGGACATCAGGCACGATGACAGCGCGCCTTCTATTCAAGTTTGCGAAGAACCTCAAAGAGGTCTTCGTTGTCCGGTTGGTCTGCAATATTGTGGATGTCCACGTAAGCGAGCTTACCTTCCTTGTCCACAATGAAAAGAGCGCGTTCCGAGATGCCATCGGCTTCACGATACGCGCCGTAGCTTCGCGCGACTTCGCCTTTCGGATGAAAGTCGCTCAACAGATCGTAGGAAAGATTGCCGAGGCTTTTAGCCCAGGCGGTGTTGCATGGGGCGCTGTCTACAGAGATGCCCAGAACCTGAGCATCGTAGCCTTTGAAGCGTTCAAGATCAGCTTCATAGGCCGGCATCTGTGCCGTTCAGACAGGCGTCCACGCCAGCGGGTAGAACGCCAGTACGACGTTCCGCTTCCCCCGAAAATCCGAGAGTTTCACCTTTTTATCCTTTTCAAGGCTACTCTTCAGCTCGAAATCCGGGGCCATGTCTCCAACTTCAGGCATTGCGAGATATTCCTCCTTTGATCTTCTTATGCAAAGAGCTTAGGTTGTTTTGGAAAACAGGTGCAAGGGTACATCTTTGGTAAGGTTGATTCAAGGGCGGGTATTTTTTCTCAGGTGCGCGAGCGAAAACAGGTTAGCTACTTCGCGCGGGCTGTGGCAAAGATAATCCGCTCCCGCTTCCATCAATTCTTCCGACGAGCCATAGCCGTAAGTCACGCCCGCCGCCAGGCAATTGTTCTCCTTCGCCCCGGTGATGTCGTACTTTCTGTCTCCCACGATCAAACTTTCATCAGGATCTAAAGACTCGCTCGCCAGAATGTGCCGGATCAAATCAGCTTTATTGTCTAGCCTGCCATCCATCTCGCTTCCGTAAACGCCGACGAAATAATCGGACAGATTGAAGTGCTTGAGGATTCTCTCGGTGTAGACATGAACCTTCGAGGTGGCGACGAACAGCCTCTTCGATGATGCTTGAAGAGTGGCGAGCATTTCCGGCACGCCCTGGAAGACTTCATTCTCGAACATCCCTACTTCCGAGAATCTTTCCCTATACAGGCTGACCGCTCTTTCGATTATCACTTCATCGGTCGTTTTCAGAATCAGGGAGAAGGTGTTGCGTAGCGGCGGGCCGATGTGAAGCTGTAGCTCTGCCTGAGTGAGAAGCGGCGCGCTCATTCGCTTCAGAGCATAGTGAAAGCACCTGGTCATTCCTTCAATGGGATCGGTCAGCGTCCCGTCAAGGTCAAAGAGAATGTTTTTGATCGAATCGAGTTTCATTCCCGGCAATCCTCTGGTTTAGGAATTCGAGGTATGTTTTCAGAACGCGCTGCCCCTCTGCGCCAGCGTTAGCTCTTTCCTTACACTTTCTGATTTAATAGTCGCACCAATGAAGCAGAATGCCATTATCACACAACGCGGCGCGGAGCGCGTGCGCGCAGGACACCTCTGGATTTATCGCAGCGACGTGCGCGACGCGAAAGGAATCCCCGGTGGCTCAATTGTCAGCGTGCAGGATGAGCGCGGTCGGTTCGTCGGGCAGGCTCTCTACTCCGACCGCTCGGAAATCTCCCTGCGCTTGCTTTCCCTGGGCGACGAGACGATTGACCGCGAATGGTGGCGCGGGCGGATTCAATCTGCGGCACGACGAAGAAGCGGAATCAAGCCTGATGCCAATGCCTATCGTCTCGTCTATTCAGAGGGCGATTTGCTGCCTTCGCTCATCGTTGACGTTTACGACGACGTTCTTGTGCTGCAAACTCTCTCGCAGGCGACGGATGCGTTGAAAGATGTGTTCGTCGAACTGCTGGTCGAAGAGTTTCAGCCGCGCGCCATCATTGAGCGCAACGACGTGCGCGTGCGCGAGCTTGAAGGTTTGGAGATGCGCGCGGGCATACTCTACGGCGATGCGCCGGGTGAGCTGGAGATTATGCAGCACGGCGTGCGGTTTCTCGTCCAGCCGCTCGGCGGTCAGAAGACAGGCTCGTTTTTAGACCAGCGGGAAAACAGGCTCGCGGCGCGCTCTCTGGCCAGGGGGCGCGCCCTTGATTGCTTCACTTTCAACGGGGCGTTTGCGCTGCACCTCGCTCAAACGAGCGAGAGCGTTCTGGGATTGGATATTTCAGCGGACGCAGTCGCGGCGGCGCGACGCAACGCAGAGCTAAACGGCGCGCGGAACGTGGAATTCCGCGAGGCCAATGTCTTCGACGCACTGCGCGAGATGGAAGCGGCAGGGGAACGCTTTGACACCATCGTGCTAGACCCGCCCGCTTTCGCCAAGAATCGCGCGAGCGTGCGCGCCGCCGCGCGCGGCTACAAAGAGATAAACTTGCGCGCCCTCAAATTGCTCAACACGAACGGCGTGCTCGTCACCTGTAGCTGTTCCTACCACATGTCCGAGGGGATGTTTCTTGAGATGATCGCGGACGCCGCGAAGGACGCGCACCGCCGCGTGCAGCTTGTTGAGAAGAGAATGCAGTCGAGTGATCATCCAGTTCTCTTCGGCGTGCCGGAGACTTATTATTTGAAATGCGTTATTGCGCGAGTGCTGGGGTAAAGCAGAATCCATATGTCAGGATAAAAGGCTGAGACGGTTTTTGTTCGTATTCTGACTCCTGATTCGTGCATTCTGGATTCTGCTTTTCGCTAGCTGATCGGTGTGCCGCTCTTGATGCTCTCGGCGAGCCGTTTGGCTTCCGGCAGTGCTTCGAGCGCGCGCAGGACTTGCGGGTCACTATCCAGTAACACGCGCGCGCCCGCGTCGCTGGCGTAAGCGGCGGTG
>JACCVS010000565.1 GCA_013698055.1 Acidobacteriota bacterium | reverse complement strand
CCAATCAAAAACTGCATCAGCGGGCGCATCACCGCCGAGATTCGCACGAGGCTCAGATTGCGATTCGCGTACTCGCTATTGAGCATCTCGAACGCCGCAATCTCCGCGTTCTCCTGCGCGTAGGCGCGCACCACGCGGACGCCGGAAATGTTCTCCTGCGCGCGCGCGGAGATTTGCGCGAAGAAGTCCTGAATCTTCTCGAAGCGAACGTGAACCTGCTGGCCGAAGTATTTAACCGTGAGAGAAACAAGCGGCATCGTCACGAACAGCATCAGGGTCAGGCGCACGCTGATTCTGAGCATCAAGGGCAGAATGATGATGACGACGAAGATGGTTTGCAGCGTGTACATGATCATCGGCCCGGCGAGTTGGCGCACCGCAGCCAGATCATTGGTCGCACGCGCCATTAAATCGCCCGTCCGGTGGTCTTGAAAAAACGAGAGCGGTTGGTCAACCAGATGCTCGTAGAAATCGCGGCGCAAATCGTATTCAATGTGGCGCGACATGTTGATCAGAATGCGACGCTGAAGGAAGAGAAACGTGCCACTGACAATGCTCACGACCAGAATCAACAGGCTGTAGCGTGTGAGCTTGCGCCAGTCAACGCCGGTTTGCTTGAGATCGTCAACTGCCTGCCCGACGATGAGCGGGATGAGAAGCGCGATGATGACGGAAGCAAGAATGCAGAGGATGCCCGTGATAAGAGATTTCTTGTAAGGCCGAAAGTAGCGGGCAAATTTTCTTAGGTCATCCATAAGGCAAAGCGATACCCGAAGTCCGTAAAACCGATGCCGGCTCTCCCCTGAAATCGCGTGTGTCTATCATGCGCGATTTTCGGTTTATACGCCAGACCGGAGATGGAATTTTGGGTTTAGCCTTGGATTTGAAGGGGAATGCGGAGGTGTTGGGGAACGATTCGGCGGCGCTCTATCTCGCTGTCAGAGTGCATAGCGACACTGAATGCTCAGGAGACGATAAGCGACGCATCCAATGTTTCTGCATTATCGGTTGGTGAGGCTTCGACGAGAGCGGGCACTTCATCTTCGGACATTAACGAAGAATCATCATCAGGCGGAACGCAGACGCAGTTGCGGCCAGCATTTTTTGCATTGTAGAGGGCGCGGTCAGCGGCCAGCACCAGCGTATCGCGTGAAGAAGCGTGCTGCGGGAATGTTGCTATTCCCAGCGAAGCCGTGACGTGGCCGACGCCGGGAACTTCCATTAACTCGATGCGGCGGCGCAAGCGCTCTGCCACGATCATTGCACCGTCAATTCCGGCCTGTGGAAGAATCACCGCAAACTCTTCGCCGCCGTAGCGCGCAGCCGTGTCCACACTTCGTAACTCGTCGCGCAGGCCATCCGCCAGCAGGCGCAGCACCACGTCGCCCGCTTCGTGGCCGTAGGTATCGTTGACGAGCTTGAAATTGTCCAGGTCGAGCAGGATCAGCGAGAGCGGCAGGCGCATCCGTGTTGCCATGTGCAGATCGCGTTCAAGCTGCATCTCGAAGGAACGACGATTGAAACAGCCGGTCAGTCCGTCTGTCAAAGCCTGTTGCTGCATTTGCGAGAAGAGACGCGCGTGGCTGACAGCTACAGTTACCTGATCCGCCACCGTGCGTAAAAGCAGAAGCTCGTTCTCTTGCCACGTGCGCGTCGAATCGTCCGAACGCACCATCAGCACGCCCATAAACCGCTCCTGGTAGATGAGCGGCACAGCGGCCAGCGGACGAACGTTGTTTGAGTTGGCGTCAGCGTCCGCTCGTCCATCCATCACATAATTCTTATAACGCCCCGCGAGGCGGACACTGTAAGCATCAAGATCGGCTAACAGTTCTGCTTCTTCGGCATTGTCGCTACCCGCGCCCTCGCGGAAATAGCAATTGGTCAAAGGTTCTTTGCCCGGCTCGCCTTCAATTCGCAGAGCGCAGTGCTGAGCGCTGAGTGCGCGCCCTACTTCAGTCACCGTGGTTTGCAGAACGCTATCAAGCTCAAGCGAGTTGCGGATGGCCGTGGCGATGCGATTGACGGCGACTTCGCGCCCGGCCTGCTCTTGCAGCAATCTGGCCAGTTTCGTCGTGACGCTGACGGTTAGTTGCAAGGATGTCGCCTTGGGCATGGACGAGCGCACTGAGGATGTAAAGGCCGGAGCCTGAAGATGCCCTTCGGCTGTGACGCGCGCCATCAGGTATTCGAGCGCCGAATAAACTATGTCAGGCTCGAATGTCCAGATTACTCTGTCTCCATCCGCCTCCGCATCGTCATCATCTCCATGAACTGAAGCGAGCAGGGCAGAGAAGCGGGCATCCGCGATAACCACAAAGCGCTCGCCATCCTTCTCGTTTGTTCCGCGTTTTAAGAGAATAGGCTCGCGATCCTGATCGCTCGTGCGAAGCGGCAGGTCTGTCAGGGCATCGCCGGGTGAAACGAAAAAGAAGGCCTTGTGCGCTGCTCGCCCGACCTCTCGCACCCGAGCCAGATCGCGCAGGGAGCGTTCAGCCTTCATCGGCAAACTCTCGATGACAAGAGCCGCCAGATTGTTCTCAAGCACTACGTCTTCAAAGTAATGGTGAAGCTGGGCAATAGTCTGCTCGGCGCAGCGAACAGGAGTTAGCTGGCGTGAGTGTTGGGTGAGCAGTGCTTGATAAAGTGAATACATCCAGTCTGATTCGGCGCGGTGTTGTCAGCGGTGGGTGACGCTTCTGAGGTTCAAAGGGTGCTGTTGGATGGCCAACAGCAAAGTCAAACCCATTTTTACACGGATTAACGTTTCTGTCTACGATAATTTAAGCTGGCATTAACTGGAGCAATCTTATTCGGGGCGGACGAGGCCTTCAACTGAGCCTGATAAAGCTCGTAAGCGCTGTTGCTGCAAGAGTTTGAGTTTCATCAAAGACGTTTACCCGGATGGCCATGATGCGCCGCCCGGCGCGGAGTATGCGAGCCTCGGCGGTGACGCGCCCGCTGACCAAAGGGCGCAAATAGTGAAGTGTCAGGTCAACGGTGGTCGTTGTCTGGTCTGGCTCAAGCGCTGTAATGATGGCAAAAGCGGCGGCGGTATCAACTAATGACGCGATCACGCCGCCGTGAACGACGCCGTTGTTTTGCCTTAACTCGTCGCGCACTTCAAGATGAAGCGTGGCCGCGCCGTGTTTGACTTCGCCAAGCTCTATTTTCAGAAGATGGGCGAACGGCACACGCTCGAAAGCCTCGCGGATGCGTTGCTCTTGTTCCGGTGTGAGAGGAACGTCTGCTGTCACGAGCGGTAAGTCTCGCTGGCATCCAGCGGCTCGACGATGACGGCTGTGCCGTAGGCGAGAACTTCCGTCGCGCCTTTAGCAATCTCAGTGGCGTCGTAGCGCGCGCCGATAATGGCATTCGCGCCAAGTTCAGTCGCATGTTGAATCATGATCTCGAAGGCGTCGGACCGAGTCTGTTCGCAGAGTTTCGTCCAGGCGGTAATATTGCCTCCGGCCAAGCTTTGAAAGACTGCGCCGATATTGACGAAGACGTTGC
>JACCVS010000541.1 GCA_013698055.1 Acidobacteriota bacterium | reverse complement strand
TCGTTGCCTAAAAGGCTCGGCGAGCCAAGCGTGGCGGTCGAGTCCGAGCGGATACGCTCGCTGGCGGGTCTTCCATCAATGGTGTTGTCAATGGCGAGGCGGGCTTCCACCTTCGGGCCGTTGGGGTCATCCGAAGGGGGGAGAAGTTTGATCTCTTCCACCTTGCCGACGCGCACGCCAGCGAGCCTGACTTCCGATCCTGCGCGCAGGCCGTCCGCATTGGCAAAGCGCGCGCGAAGGTGCAGCTTACGCGCGAACGGATTGATGTCGCCCGATGCGTTTAGAATTAAAAAGATCAGGATGGCGATGGCAATCACCACGAAAAGGCCAACGCGCAGCTCGCTCAAACCGATGGTTTTTTTTGATGGAGGCATAAGTTTATGAGGGATGAGGGAGGGCTTCAGGGATGAGGGATGAGGGATGAGGGATGAAAGGAAAGCTTCAATATCTTGAATGCTTTTACTTCATCCCTCATCCCTCATCCCTCATCCCTCATCCCTTCTATTCATCCCTTCCTTTCAATGTCCGCGAAGGAACTTCTGGATGTAAGTGTCTTCAGCCCTTTTCAAGGCTTCGTCCGTGCCGTGGAAGATCGGCTTGCCGTCGCGCATCATCATCACTTTGGTGTTGGTCAGGCAAAGCCGCTCGCCTTCTTTCTCGAAGATGACATCTCCGGCGTCGTTAACCACCGCATACTCAGAGCAAAGATAGTCGAGATTGTTCATCTCGTGCGTGACGAAGATGGAGGAAACATCTTCCAGGTCACGCAGCTTCATGGCAAGCTCGCAGATGGTGCGTGCTGTCGGTGGATCAAGCCCGGCGGTCGGTTCGTCAAACATCACGATCTTCGGATCACCGACGAGCGCGCGCGCAATTCCGACGCGACGGCGCATTCCGCCTGAAAGCTCAATCGGCATCTTGTCAATCGCATCTTCGAGATTGACGAAGCGCAGCATCCTGCGTACTTCCGGCTCGACTTCCTCTTCAGGCACACCCTGTTCATGAAGACGAAAGGCGACGTTATCGTAAACCGAGAGGGAATCAAACAGCGCGCCTTCCTGAAAAATCATGCCGATCTTTTTTCTGACGCGCATCATTTCGATTTCGTCGTAATGTGTGATGTCTTCGCCATCAACTAGAACCTGGCCGGAGTCCGGCTTGAGCAGCCCCAGCACCAGCTTGATCGTTGTTGACTTGCCACAACCCGACCCGCCGAGGATGATCTTCGTCTCACCCCTCTGCACCTTAAAGCTCAAGCCTCCGAGTACCGGGCGTTCGTCGAAAGCCAGATGCACGTCGCGAAACTCTATGGCCGGAACGATGCGGTCACGGTCGTCAACTTCTGCGAAAGTTGAATCGGCAGCGTTTTCGCTGATCTGTCCACCGACCTGGGGCAGCGCAGTGGATTGATGAATTTCTGTATTGGTTGATGACATAACAACTCAAAATCTTTATTGCGGCATATCAAGTATATACTGTAATCCCCTGGCGAGGAAAAAGTCTGTGACGATGACGACGATTGAAGCCGTCACCACCGAGCGCGTAGTGGTGCGCCCGACTCCCACCGTTCCGCCTTCTGTAGTCAATCCCTTATGGCAGGCAATCGTGCCAATAATAAATCCGAAAACGAGCGGCTTGATGACGCCGCCGATAATATCATCTGCGGTGATACCGTCGCGCACGGAGTTAAAGAACATGGACGAGTCCATGCCGTAGAGTCCTGAAGCGACAGTCCAGCCGCCAATGATGCCGACCACGTCGGCAAGTACGGTCAAAAGCGGCAGCGTGATTATCAAGGCTATCAGGCGCGGCGTGACGAGCTTACGCACCGGGTCTGTGCCGAGAGCGCGCATCGCGTCAATTTGCTGCGAGACGGACATCGAGCCAAGCTCGGCTGAGATGGCCGACCCGACGCGGCCTGTCACCATCAACGCCGTCAGCACAGGGCCAAGCTCACGGACGAGCGAGAGGGCGATCAGGTAACCTGTTGTGCTTTGCGCTCCATAATATTTTAGCGTCGGATAAGTTTGCAGCGTCAGCACACCGCCCGTGAAAAATCCCGTCAGGATGATGATCGTCAAAGAGCCGACGCCGATGGCGTCCATTTGAGCGATGGTTTCAGGAATATAACGCGGACGCTTGAACAGCCCGCGGACGGCGCGCGCCGCCAGCAACGTCGTCTCTTGCAGTTCGAGCAGAGCGCGCGTGGCAAAGTTCATTCGAGAGTCTACAGCGACAACGCGACATGCCAGCCGCGCTATTCTTGATTTGCAGCCTGTCCCGAAGTTTCCGTCAACGCTTTGGGAAACTCAGGCCGGAAGATGCGGGTGCGCCAAGATGTTTCGCTTGAAAACTTGGAATGCGACCGCGTAAGTCTGAGCGAGCGAACTATGATGCTCAAAATTGGCGCGATGCGTCAAGTTGTAAATTAAACTCAGAAGCGTTTGAGGCGAGCCATTGTGAGGAAGAAGCTCTGAGTATCTCAAGGCCGATCCCTATCCGGTAGGCCATTTCGTTTTACCAACTTCAAGGTTTACAGCGCTAAGGGCGGATTCTTCGGGGAAGACCATCGCGGCGCTGTCGCGGCCCAAGCACCGGATTTGAGTTGCGTCCACCTTGCCCGCCTCCGCCTGGTCGTTCTAATGGGCGATTGCGTGGGGACGATAGATTGATCCCGTTCTCAAGACGCCTATTCCGAAGCGGCCTTTGCGAATTGGGATTCTCCATTCGAGGTTTCATTAGTGCTTCGCGCATTCGCTGCTGTCGAATCGTGCGGAAAGTGCCGAGTTGCTGAGGCGTCAACACGCGGCGAATGCCCAGTTCCGTCTTAGCGCGCAAGCGCACTTCCGACGCCTGTGCTTCCACCACTTCGCGCGTGCGCTGGTTGACCAGGTCATCGCTTGTATCGTCGGAATAAATAGCCTCGTCGAGAGCGCGCCGGGCTTGAGCCAAACGCTGCCTGGCAGTTTGCAACTCCACTCTGTTTTGACGGCGAATCGCTCGGATGCTCGCTATTTGATCGGGCGTGAGACCAAGAGCAGTCACCCAGTCAGCGTCCTGATTACCCTGTATGTCATCGCTTTGCGCGGCTTCATTTGCAGTTTGTTGGGCGAACACCTGTGAGGCCGGGGCGACGAGCAGAAGCAGGAAAAGCGCGAATGCAAGTGTTGCTGTTTGTCGGGTAAATAGTTTCTTCATTCTTCGTAACCTCGTTGACCTCAGCCGATTGCTTCGATCACGATTCCGTTTTGAAAGTTGGCTCGAACTTATCGCGCTCTCCATCATTTAATTATCCTCGTCCACCAGATCGGCAAGGCTGGGCAACTTCTCTTCATCCCCCTGGGCTGTGAACGGGAGAAAGTCTGTTGAAGCAAGCTCCATTTTCGATGAACTGGGGACGGTACGCGGAACAATCTGCTGCTTTCGATTATTATTCGCAAGCTGCGGAGTGCTAGAAGCATTGCGCTTGATCTTAGGTTTAACTAGGCGCTGTTCGTTGTCCGTTATTTTCACACTCTCAGGAAAGGCAACAGGCGCATCTTTCACTTGCAATTCATACTGCTTCCTGAGAGCTTCCGCGATTTTCTCTTCAACTTCTTTTTCCGAATAACCTGCCTTGCCCGGTGTTTGGACAACTTCGGTTTGAGGTTTCTGGACGAAGTATGCGACGGCGATGGCTGCGAGAGCGCAGAACATAACGGCGGCGACTGCTGTTGCTGCACGCATCCACGCGGGCGAGAGAGTGAAGAATTCACGTAGCGCTGTGAGCGCCGAGGGGCTTCGTGCATGAGTTACGGCAGGAGCGAAATGCCGCGCAGCATTAGCTTCAAGCGCGGGAGACGTAAGTGAGCCGAGTGACTGTTGCCGCCATTCGCCCACTGCTTCTCGCACATTGCCGAAGGCCGCAAGCTCCAAAGCACAGGAAGAGCAATTCTGCATGTGCTTCTCAAAATCTCTTGCTTCGTCTCGCGTTGCTTCGCCGTAAAGATAAGTGACCATCTCTTCGGCGCGAGCGCATGAAATTGTGTTGTTTGAGACTTTCATCGTTTTATCCCACGCTTTTCTTTCTTAAGCGACCTCGGACGCCATGTTCTTGAGGCGCATCTGAAGCTGGCGGAGCGCCGTATAGAGTCTGCTCTTGACCGTGCTCAGGGGCAAATCAAGCGCATCAGCAATTTCCTGAAACGTTAGCTCCTCAAATTCCTTCATCACAATCACCTGTCGTAATTCCGTCGGAAGAGCATTGACAGCGCGTCGCACAATCGCCGTCTGCTGGCGACTCTCGGCAGCACGGGCGGGCGACTCGTGCGCCGGAGCCGAATATGAAGCGCCGTCAGCTTCCGTCTCATCTTCAAGCGCCGTCTCACCCCGCACCTTCGCGCGTCGCTGGCGCGTGATGCACTGGTTGACGGCGATCCGGTGCAGCCAGGAGGAGACTTTTGCTTCGCCGCGAAAGCCGCGCAGGTTGCGGAAAGCCGACATAAAAGTCTCCTGCGTGGCATCGCGCGCGTCTTCTTCGCGTCCGAGCATTCCGTAGGCGAGCGCGAAGATGCGTCGCTCCCAGCGATGTACGATCTCGCCGAAAGCCTCCGCATCGCCCGACAGTGCGCGCTCAACGATTTGCTCGTCGCTCGTAACCGTCACCATCCTCTCGCGAGCCGTCCGCATAGGTTGCGCGCGAGCCGCCTCTCCCTAGCTTCCTCCGGCGCACCGTTACTGCTCAATGCGCTCATGGGTTTAGACGCCCCTGCACAGCTATAAGTCTGTAAAAGTAACACACAACATACCGCCCATCACCCGGAAGAAGGTTTTACCACCTCTTACCTGCTCGAAAACATGTCAAACCCCCTCTCAAGCAAGGATTGTATAACAGAGCTATATCTCCACAAAAACCGGTTTAGGCTCTTACTTTCAGTCAATTAAAAGATGTAAAACTAATTGACAGCTTTCTCCCGGATGCGTACTATGCTTGAAGGGATACATTCCAGTATTCCCGCGTCTGGCAATCCTTGTGCGGCCCGCCCTGACGTAATTCGTACTCAAAATCAGTCCTTTTTCAGCGCTTTTCTCGCCTTTAATGTTTAACCGTATCGGGCGCATACGCCTTCTTTACATTGTCTTGGGAATGCTGCTGGTGGTGGGCGTCGTGCCTTTAGCGCTGGCTGGCTGGCTGCTGTCCGACCGGACTGCGGTCGAACTGGGGTCTGTCGAAAGGCGTTATCAGGCTCAGCTCGTGCAGGATAAGGCGCGCCAGATCGAGCTTTACGGGCAGCGTTACCGCGATATGGTGACCGGACTGGCGCAGGCTTTTGAATTGGCTGGCGGTGTGCGAGCGCTCAACGAAGAAGGCTCGGATGCGCGCCTGCGAAAAGTCCTTCAAAGCGACCCGAATCTGATCGCGCTCTATATCAAGCCTGTGCAGGGCGCGCAGCACGGGGATTTTCAGCAAAATATCATCAGACCGGAAGAAGTGGACGAGCGCGTTGGAGAGGTGCTGGCTTTGATGAATGGGGCAGGGCCGGTCTTGAGCCGCCCTAAGATCATACGGTCGGGTCAGGAGATGGCTTTAACAATCGCCGCGCCCGTGATGGGCGGCGCAGACGGCAATCAAATCGAGGCGGCAGTGGTGGCAATCGTCTCTTTCCGGGAGGTCTTTAAGGCCGTTCAGCAGCAATCCAGAATGAGCGAGCAGGATTTGCTCGACAAAGGCTTGCCGGTTGTCTTCGTCGTGGACAGCGAAGGGCGTGCTGTCGCGCACCCGGACGAGCGCATCGCTTTTTCTGAAAAACCCATGACCGATTTGAAGGTCGTGCAGGATTGGCAGGAGACCGGTACTCAGGTTCAATCCGCGCTTGCCCCATTTACAGTCGAGCGCGATGGCCGAAAGATAGAGATGATCGGCTCCTACGCGACAGCCGAGCTGGATGGCAATTCTCATCTCGGTGTGATTGCGATTCAGGATGAGCGCGCCGCGCTGGCCTCGGTCTCAGACATGCGTCGTCAGACATTCGTCATCAGCCTCGCGGCAGCCACGTTTGCTCTCCTGATAGGATTTTTCTTCGCCAAGATATTGACGCAGCCCGTTCAGGAACTGGCCGCAGGCGCTCACCGCATCGCGGGCGGCGACTTTTCGCGGCGCATTCAGGTACGCAGCCGCACGGAGCTTGGCGAGCTTGGCGATTCCTTCAATTTGATGACCGATCAGGTCGAGCGCTTCGTCAGCGATTTGCAAAAGGCAGCCGATGAAAACCGCCAACTGTTTCTCGGCACGGTCAAGGGACTTGCAGCCGCGATTGACGGCAAAGACCCATACACGCGCGGCCATTCGGAGCGTGTCGCGCGCTTCTCCGTCGCTATTGCACAAGGTCTTGATTTGCCTGACGAGGAGATCGAGAAAATCAGAATCAGCGCGTTGCTGCATGATGTCGGCAAGATAGGAATTGACGACAATATTCTGAAGAAGCCCGCCGCGTTGACCGATGAAGAATTTGTCCTGATGAAGCAGCACCCGCAGAAGGGCTTCAAGATCATGTCGCAGATTCCCGCGATGCGAGAGTTTCTGCCGGGCATGTATATGCACCACGAGATGATTGACGGAAACGGCTACCCGCAGGGCTTGAAGGGCGACGAGATTCCCATGCAGGCGCGCATCGTTTCAGTCGCCGACACGTTCGATGCGATGACCACAGATCGTCCTTATCAAAGGGCGATGAAATTTGATGACGCGCTTGCAAGGATTAAGAGTTTGGTTGGGACGCGTTACGACGAGCGTGTGGTCGCGTCGCTCATGGCCGCGTGTGAGTCAGGTCAGGTACGTCCCGGCTCAGTTCGATTGAAGCGTCCTCATAAAGAAAGGATGACGGCTCCCCCACCAACAGAGCAACCATTGACGCCTCATGTTCAATCCCCGGTTGCATAATTTGAAGGAGATTCCCCCATGAACAGCCTCAGATGCAGCAATTGTTCATTTCTCAATTTCGCAGCGGCGAGTGCTTGTAAACGTTGTGGATTACCAATCGGGTCTGCCGCCGAAACAGAATCTGTTTCCTACGCTGGCGTTGACTCTCAAACCTATCCTCAGCCGACTGAAAACGGTTCCTACTTCTGGGATCAACCTGGTTATCAACCAACTTATCTTCCCCCGCCAGCGCCGTTCGGTTCTGCCGGGGGCAAGATCGTTGGATTCGTCGTCGCTATCGTCGTGATCGGAATGGTAGCCTTTCTCGCCATCCCCGGAAAGAAAAAGACAGGGAAACTGAACCTCGCCAATATCTCATGGAGCGAGTACCGATCACCCGATAATAAATTCTCCGTTTCACTGCCCGTCGCTCCCAAAGAGTCTGTGGCCTCTCAACAAACGCCTCTCGGAGTTGTGCCTGTCCATGTCTTACAAGCGGAGGTGGGCAAAGAGAGCGGCTGCATATTGATGTACGCCGATTATCCCCTCGGGCAGACAAAATTATCCGAAGAAGCAGTTTACGAGTACGCGCTTCAAGGGATAGGGAGAAAGAGCAAATCTTTCGGAGCCGCCGCTCGTAAATACGTCACTCACAATGGTCATCAGGGGCTTGAGTTCCAATTGAGACCTTCTGCCGACAATAAGCTGGAAGTGGACACTACTTTTCGCCTCTTCTGGGTGTCGCCGAGGATATACATCCTGATTGCGGGCGGGCCTGATACGCCGGAGTTTAGCGCTATCCAGACGCGATGCCTTGACTCGTTCAAGATGTATTAAGTCAATAAAGGTTAGATCGCAAAATTCGTAAGGAGAAGGGTGATGAATAACCGGTGCGGAAATTGCGGGTTCATCAATTTCAATTCCGCCTCTGCCTGCAAGCGATGTACAGCGCCGTGCGATAGTCAGCCAGAATTTTTAGGGAATGAATTCTTCGGCAGCTATCCGGCAGAATCGCAGCCGGGCTATCAAACTGCGCCGGGTTACTCACAACCCGTTTACGCGCAGCCGTATTTTCCAATGCCCATCGCTCCGCTTCCCCATACAAAGAAAAATAGCGGCACGAATGCTTTGTTATGGTCGTTGCTAGGCGTCGCGGTTGTTGTCGCCATCAGCATCGCCGTTCTCTGGAAATTCGGCAATTCTGCTTCTGCTAGCAGCGGCTGGCAGGAATACAAATCTCAGGACGATTCGTTCAGGGTCGAGATGCCTGTTAAGCCGATAGAGAGAATCAACAGCCAGATGACGCCGACGGCAGGAGAACTTCAAACACACGTCATGATGGGGAACCAAAGGCAGGGAGTGTACGTCATCGCTTACACCGATTACCCTGATGATACGGTTGACATCTCATTTGATTCGGCAGCGCAGGAAGCTGTGGAGAACGCAGGGGGGACATTGGTCAGTAAAAAAAGCGTCTCGCTCGACGGTTATCCGGGCATGGAGATCGAGATGGTTATTTCACCCGATAGAATCAGGGGCGGCGGGCGCGGCATTTGCCGTATCTACTGGGCTGCGCCGAGACTCTATTTTGTTTATATAGGCGCGGCAGAATCATCTGATGTTTATAACACCAGAACTAAATTCTTAGATTCTTTTAAGCTGCGGAAGAAGCAGGTTTAAGTTTATCTGCCTTCTCCTAAAATCGAAACCAATGCTCATGGTGGCAAGGACATTCAGATAGATAGTCGGCGCGGCGCTGCCTGTATGGCCTAGTCAAAACGAAGCTCTTACCTTGTAACTTTCAACCGCCATCCTCTTCATCAACATCCATCTTTAGTTAGCCTCCTTTTGTCGGGATGCCATAGTTGCGTCTATAATCCTTTGCATATTCTTTAATTTCGATTTGCAAGGGTCTTTAATCAACTTATGGCTTTCTGGACACGCAAGAGCAAAGAACGTTACATCACGCTCGGCCTCAATGAACCGTCGCCTGCCAGCGCGCCGGAGCAGAATGTAACTTCGCCGGATGCGGGCAAGCGGAAGCTTGAGCCTCCGGCAGCGACTGCTCAAACAAACAGCGCGCCGCCATCTATTTCGCTACCTACGCTCGAACCTGTCATCACGGGCGATCAGCCAACTCCGCCGCCCACGCGCGAGAGTCATTCTGTGACTGAAACCGCGCGACCAGCCGCACCGGCAACGCGAACACAAACAGATGATGCGGATGCGCACCGTGAAGAGCCAGTCAAACCCGTTTCGCAGCAAAAGCCCGTTGCGTCGCGCTCTCCTTTCAGCACTTCAGTGCTCGGCCTGAATCTGACGATGGAAGAGTTGCAGGCGCAGGAGGCCGCGCTCGAACAGGAGTTCAGTACGCGTTTTCGGCGCGCCATTTCCGCCACGCGCGAATCTCTTTCAGAGACCATTGACACGGTTTTCCAGAATCGCAAGAAGATTGATGCAGAGCTTCTGGACGAGCTTGAAGAGGCTCTCATCGCGGCTGACATCGGTGTGCCGACAACGCTGCACATTCTGGAAACCGTTCGACGCGGAGTCGCGCGCAATCAGATTAACGATATTGATGCGCTCAAGCTGGCGATCAAAACGGAGCTTCTCAACATCCTTCAGGCTTCGGCCAGTAACGGCATCACTTCGGAGACAAGTGTGCCGGAGAATGTTTCGCCCTATGTGATGATGATTGTCGGCGTCAACGGTGTCGGGAAGACGACGACCATCGGTAAGCTCGCGCAGCGAATCAAGGCGGAAGGCAACGACGTTTTAATCTGTGCGGCGGACACCTTTCGCGCGGCTGCTTCCGACCAACTCGCCATCTGGGCAGAGCGCACGGGCGTGCCGTTAATTCAGCAGAAGCAGGGAACTGACCCGGCGGCTGTTCTCTTCGATTCGCTCAAAGCGGCCAAGGCGCGCAACTCCGATGTGCTCATCGTTGACACTGCCGGGCGGCTGCACAACAAATCTAATTTGATGGCCGAGCTTGAAAAAATGAAGCGCGTTGCCGGGCGCGAAGTCGAAGGCGCGCCGCACGAAACCCTGCTCGTCGTTGACGCCGTCACAGGACAGAACGGACTTGAGCAGGCGCGGCAATTCCTCAAAGTAGCGGGCGTGACAGGGATCGTTTTGACCAAGCTGGACGGCACAGCCAAAGGCGGAATCGCCATCGCCATCGCCAAAGAATTGAATTTACCGATTCGCTACGCGGGCATCGGCGAGAAGGTTGACGATCTGGTCAAGTTCGACCCTGAGCAGTACGTCAATGGACTTTTTGAATAGTTCAAGGTTCAGGGTTCAAGGTTCAAAGAGCGAGCCCCCACCTTGAGCCTTGAACCTTGAACTTTGAACCTTGAACTTTGAACCTGAAAAATTTGATGAGCGGATGATGCGTCGTGCCCTTGAGCTTGCGGCGCGAGGCATTGGACAGGTGAGTCCGAGTCCGCTTGTTGGCTGCGTGATAGCCTCGCGCGATGGTGACATTGTTGGCGAAGGTTTCTACCTTTACGAACAGCTCAGGCACGCCGAGACGATTGCTCTAGAACATGCGGGTGAGCTTGCTCGCGGCGCAACCGCTTACATTTCGCTTGAGCCGCACTCGCATCACGGGCGCACGCCTCCCTGCACCGAAACTCTCATTCGCGCCGGGATTGCCCGCGTCGTCGCCAGCATCGAAGACCCGAACCCATTAGTTTCAGGCAAAGGCTTCGCGGATTTGCGCGCCGCCGGAGTGGAAGTCCAGACGGGTACACTTGAGCGTGAGGCAGCGCGGCTCAACGAAGCATACGTTCATTCGCTACGCAATGCGCGCCCCTTCGTGCATCTCAAGCTGGCTTCCTCCCTTGACGGCAAAATCGCCACTCGGACGGGCGACTCTCGTTGGATCACTGGCGAAGAATCGCGTGCGCGCGTTCACGAGTTGCGCCACCTATACGACGCAATTCTCATCGGGGCAGGCACGGCCATCGCAGACGACCCGCTTTTAACGGATCGTTCCGGCAAACCGCGCCGCCGTCAACTTCTGCGCGTCGTGCTAGACCAAAAGCTGTGTTTGTCGCCTGAGTCGCAGTTAGGTAAAACGGCGCGCGATTACCCGACGCTCGTTTTCGCTTCCGAGAGCGCTGACGATTCGGCAGCCTCCGCTCTGGCAAAGCGCGGCGTGGAGGTCTTGAGAGACGCGAGCGGAGGACGCAATCTCGAAAGCGTGTTGCGGGAACTCGGCGCACGTTCCATCCAGAGCGTGCTCATCGAGGGCGGCGCGCACGTCGCAGGGGCATTCCTTGATTCCCGCCTCGTTGATAAAGTGAGCTTCTTCATCGCACCTGTCATCATCGGAGGCCGCGATGCTCCGGCATCAATCGGAGGTCTTGGAGCTGAGAAGATCGCTGACACTATCAATCTTCAGGATATCGAGGTTAACCGGCACGGGCGCGACATAGAAGTAACAGGATACATTCTTCAGGGATGAGGGAGTCTAGAAGGGATGAGGGATGAGGGATGAGGGATGAAGTAAAGAAAAATCGCTCTGCTTTCATCCCTCATCCCTCATCCCTCATCCCTTCGTACATCCCTCCGAAGCGGCGTTTCGGGCAAAATTTTCTGGCGGACGAGCGCATCATCGAGCGAATTATTAGGGAAGTTCGCCCGCTTGAGGCTGAAACGATTGTCGAGATCGGGCCGGGACAGGGGGCGTTGACCTCGCGGTTAATTGAAAAGACCGGACGCCTGTGTGCTGTGGAATTCGACCGCGACCTGATTCCTCTGCTTCACGAAAAATTCGGGACGCGCGCAAACTTCACATTAATCGAGGGCGATGCTCTCGCCGTTAATTTATGCTCGGTCATTGCTCCGTCCACGCAGGCGCGCGTAGTCGCCAACCTTCCTTACTACATCTCAACCGCCATCCTGCAACGTCTCATCGAGCAGAGAGCTTGCCTGACGGAGATGGTTTTGATGTTGCAGCGTGAAGTGGTGGAGCGAATTACCGCGCCGCCTGCCTCCGGTGAACGTGGGTTCCTCTCCGTGCTGGTCGAAGCATATTGCGAGGCGGAATCCCTGTTCGATGTTCCACCGACAGCCTTTCGTCCCGTCCCGAAGGTTTGGAGCACGGTTGTGCGCCTGCGCGTGCGCCCGCAGATGGGAGTCGTTGTCGCGAACGAAAATCTATTGTGGCGCATCGTCAGCATAGGATTCGCGCAACGTCGCAAGACGATCTTCAATAATCTACGCAGCGCTCCTGTTGATCTCATCTCGCTAATTGAGAAAGCGGGCGGCGCTGAACACGCTCTCGAAAGCGCAGGTATTGAGAAAGAACGCCGCGCCGAAACGCTCACGCTCGAAGAATGGGGAAACCTCTCTCGCCTTCTTGAATCGCTCTGAGCAATGTCCCGTGTGTTATACTATCCGGTTAAATTTAGTCCGGTGAAAACTGCTTATAGAAAGCATTCGCCGGGTTTTCAAGGAGAGTAGAGTAAAGAATATAGTGAGTAATGTATTAGAACTCATCCCGCTCGGCGGAGTCGGCGAGTTTGGGATGAATTGTATGGCCGTGCGGTACGACGACGAGATGATCGTCATTGACGCCGGGATGGGTTTCCCAGAGGAAAGTGTTTACGGCGTTGACGTGTGCGTCCCTGATTTCGATTTTCTGGAAGAGTATAGGGACAACATCACGGCAATAGTCCTCACGCACGGGCACGAGGATCACCTGGGGGCGCTGCCGTATATCCTCAAAAAATTCAATGTCCCTGTTTATGCTTCGCATTTCACGGCTGGCCTCGCCGACCGAAAACTGGAAGAGCATGATCTGCTTAATGATGTCTTGATGCATCGGGTCGAGCCGCGTCAGGTCGTCGAGATTGGCCCGTTCAAAATCGAGTTTATCCGCGCCTCTCACTCGTTGATTGACTGCTTCTCGCTCGCCATTCGCACTCCTGTCGGAACGATTGTCCACACGGGCGATTACAAGGTTGACGAAACGCCTGTCATCGGCGAGCCAATTGATTTGAGAACGCTCAGAAGCTACGGGCAGGAAGGTGTGCTGGCGCTGCTCTCGGATTCGACCAACGCGACTGTGCCAGGGCGCACGCCGTCAGAGCGCGCGGTGATTCCTGCCTTTGAGGAAATCTTCAACGAAGCCCCCGGGCGCATCGTCGTCGCTGCTTTTGCTTCTTCGATTCATCGGCTTCAAATCGTCCTGGATGTCGCGCATCAGTTTAATCGTAAAGTTTGTGTTCTGGGACGCTCGATGCTGAAGAACGTGGACATCGCGGATGAGCTTGGCTTTCTGGATATTCCGGACGGATTGCTCGTCAGCCTTGGCGAGACGAAGCATCTGGATGATGACGAGATTGTTTTCCTCGTGACAGGCTCACAAGGGGAGCCGCGAGCCGCGCTCTCGCAGATGGCGGGTCAATCTTACAAGGGGTTGACCATTGAAGAAGGCGACACGGTTGTGCTTTCGGCGCGCATCATTCCGGGGAACGAGCGAGCCATCTCGCGGCTCATCGGCAACATCTACAAACGCGGGGCGAACATCATCGAAGAGAAACGACGTTTGGTTCACGTCAGCGGGCACGCTTCGCAGGAAGACATCAGGATCATGACCGAAGCCGTGCGCCCGAAATTCGTTATCCCGATTCATGGCGAATATCGAATGCTCTTCCGGCATAAAGAGTTCGTCAAGAATCATCTCAACTACGACGAAGAACACATCATCCTGATCGAGAACGGCGATGTCCTTGAGTTGGATGGAGAGCGCGCCGTCGTCGTTGATAAGCGGGAAGTTAAGCGGACGTTCATTGACGAGAGCGGATTTGAAGAGATCGATACGGAGACGGTGCGCGAGCGCAGGCAGCTTGCCTATGACGGTGTCATCACGCTGGTTCTCACAATCAATGAAGAGACGGGCGAACTCGAAACCCCACCAGAAATCATTACTCATGGATTGATAGGCGTGGACAGCTCGAACGGATTTATTAAAGATGCTCAGCGCGTCGTCTCCCAGGCAGTTGCGAACGCCCCGCTGGCCGAGCGACAGGATACGACGTTGCTCAAAGAACGCGTGCGTGTCGGACTCAAAAAGTATATTCAGAAAAAGACCGGAGCAAAGCCTGTGATCCTGCCCATCGTGGTTCATGTTTGAAGACTGAGCAACATCAAGCAAGCATCGAAGAACTATTGCGAAAGGCGCGGGTCGAGGTCTCGCCGTCAATTTTTTACCTGATTGGCCTGCGCCATGAAGACTGGGCGCGATTGCTTGAGAATCCGGAACTATCTCCGCGTGGAAGCGCGCCCTTCATGCTCCTGCGTGATGATCATGAGGTCACGCTTCTGTTAGATGAAACGGATTGGCGCACGATGCGCCACGCCGCGCGCGATGCGAGGATTGAAAGCGACTTTAGGCTTTTGACGTTCGACATCGAACTCGATTGGAAGACCATCGGGTTTCTGGCGCGCGTGACTGAAATTCTCGCGGGCGCGGGCATAAGCTGTGGCGCTCTGTCGGCCTTCTCGCGCGATCATTTGCTGGTCAAGCAGGACGATCTCGGAAACGCTTTGCGCGTGCTGGGCAATTACGTCGCGGAGTTATGTTAACGTCAGTTTAATGTAATGGGCGAGAGAGAATTGATCCGGTAAATTATACGAAACGGCACGAACAAAGCATCTTGGACAGTAATCGCCTTTGGTGTCGTTTCGTGTAATTGATTTTAGAATCTGGGGGTAGGATGAGCCAAACGGAACAGAAAGCCAAACTCGAACTTGTTTACATGCTCTTTTGCGATGACGTGAGACTGGAAGTCGGGAACAAGCTCTCTTTGATGGGCGTGTTTCAGAACATCATGGTTCAGCAGGTGCCCGTGTCTTTGATTAAGTTCGCGGTCGTCAACCACTGGCGAGGCGAGGGAAAGCATCTCTCGGAAGTGAGAATCCTGTCCCCGGACAAGCAGCAACCCATCGTCGTTTCGCAACCCTCGCCGTTCGAGATAGCGCCGGGAGGCTTTGCCGACAACATCAGTTTCTTCGTCAATGTGACCTTCCCGGTTGCGGGTCAATACTGGGTGCAGACGCTCGTCAATTCGACGCTCTTTGATGAGCAGCCGTTGATTGTGGCCGACGCGCACGAACCGCAAGCGACCGAGAGCGCTTCCGATGCTGTCAATTAAGCTTAAACGCTGTCAGAAATTATAAAGTTTGATTTTGTAGTTAAGCGTGTTGGCTTTGATTCCGAGCATCCGCGCAGCCTTTGCCTGGTTGCCGCCTGTGATGAGGAGCGCCTGCTGGATGATATTAGACTCAAACTGGCGAACCGCGTCGCCGAGCTTGATTCCGTTTTCTATATCAATCCGGGGAACTTCTTGCGGTGTGGTCAATTCTGACGTTAGGGCATCTCCCTCCAGAGCCTGCGCTTCTTTCAGTAGAATCATCGCCAGATTTTTCAGTCTTTGAACCCTGGTCGAAAGTTGATATTGTTCCTGTTCGATGCCCGTGGATGGCGTCACTGAGCGCAAGCGATCCACGGGTCTACTCGATACGGAATGTTTTATGGCTGTCGCGTTCCTACTCATGATTGCACTCCTTAAAATGAAAACACCGCCAAGTCGTTCCTTATGACAAGTATTTATTCGTTTGCCGGAAGAAAAAGTTCCGTAAAAACCCCCCGGACGGTAAAAACCCTCTGGCTCAAAACGCAATAAGTCCCTGACAGCGCCTTTCTGCTATCCATTTAACGAAATAAGTAACTCACTTATTACAGGTTAGACGAAAAAAGAGGCGAGTTAGTTACAACTAACTCGCCTCTTCGGCTATGATTTAAGAATGAGTTCGTGCGGATGAGTGGATTTGAACCACCACGGTATCACTACCACAGGCTTCTGAGACCTGCGCGTCTGCCAGTTTCGCCACATCCGCTCATCAACTGGATAGGGCTGAATATTACGGACGTGGCGGAAACGTGTCAAGCAAGCGCCTCAGCCGCTACGGACGGCCAAGGATGTCGCCGAGGATTCCGCCCAGCCCGCCACTACGCGAACTGCGATTGCGGTAGCCGTCGTTGTATCCCTGGCGGAAACCTTCGCGGAAACTGCTACGATAGTAGTCCTCATCCCCATAGCCGCTACGATAACCTGCGGTCGCATCCCTGTAGGTGCTGTGGTCATCATAATCTGAACTCCGACCATTGGCACGATCATCACGTCCTGCTCTGTAGCCTTCCCGGTAACCGTTACTCAAAGCCTGTCGTCTGATCTCTGTTCGGTTATAGACGCCGTCGTTGTCTCGGTCTCGGTCTCGTCCGCGCCCACGGCCTCGTCCGTAATTGTCGTCGTCATCATCGTCGTCGTAATCGTCATCGCGATCACGAGGCCCGCGTCCGTCCCAACGCCCAGCGCGCGCATCGTGACCGTTCTTAAACTTCGCGTTTTTCCTCTGCTGTTTGGAGGCTTTGGATTTACCTTTGCCCTGCGGCGGGTCGGCCAGCGCGACGGTAGGCAAACCGATTGCAATAATGAGTGTTAGTATCGCGACCCAGAGAGCGGGGCGTTTACCTTTTGAATTTGTCATGACTTTCTCCTGTTAAATGAAAATTTGCTAGGCTCCTCTGACGTCTAGCTCAAGTTCTTTTTCCTTTGAGGTATGAAATAGGGGCATGGCTCTTACTACAATCATCATGCCATGCATGGAGGCCATCCAAGTTGTTGAATGCAGGCGTAGTGAGTTGACCGCAGCCGTGAGAGGTATACGATAAAGGGAATAGTACGAAACCGTATCGTATGAAAAGAGTGTTGGAGGCAGGGACGCGCTTCAATTTGGCCGAGAATGACTGTTGAAGCGGTTGCGACTGGACTAACGTGATTGTTATAGTTAGCTTATCTTTAGGTTGTCCAAACAGTAATGCTCGAAACACCGCCAGAGACTGACGAATTGCATGAGCGTTTGGCGCAGGTGCGTCACCGGATTGAAGCAAGCGCACGTCGTGCAGGGCGCGATTCGGCGGAAATCAAACTCATTGCCGTCAGCAAGACTCATTCGCCCGAAGTGGTGCGCCAGGCCATCGAAGCCGGCGCGAGTGACCTCGGCGAAAACCGCGTGCAGGAAGCGGACGAAAAGATCGAGGTGCTGGGGCGCGAGAGTGTACGCTGGCATCTGATTGGTCATCTTCAGGCGAACAAGGCTCGCCGAGCCGTCGCGCTCTTTGATGTGATTCACTCGCTGGATTCCGTGTCGCTCGCAAGCCGTCTCGACCGGTTGTGCGAAGAATCTGAGCGCGACGTGTTGCCCGTGCTGATTCAAGTTGATCTCGGGAATGAGGAAACCAAAGCGGGCATCAGCGAAGCAGAATTGCCCGAATTAATCAAGACAATCAGTGCGTGTGCGCGGCTGCGTTTGGTTGGATTGATGACGCTTCCGCCGTTCGCAGATGATCCAGAGCTTGTGCGACCTTTTTTTCGTCGCCTGCGTGAATTGCGTGATGCTTTGGTTGCGCGCGAAGTGTTCGGCGCGAATCGCGGTGAGCTTTCAATGGGCATGAGCCATGACTACGAGGTGGCGATTGAAGAGGGCGCGACGCTGGTGCGTGTCGGAACGGCGATCTTCGGAGAGCGGCAGGCGATAGGTAGAAATTGAAAGAAGCTCAAGCAGTTTTTATTTAAGCCACTGAATTCGGTGTAATTTTAATATGTCTTTTTTTGCGGCAATCTATTTATTCATCTGGTACGGCGTAGTGGCGGTGATTATCACCGTGATCGTTCTGATGCTCCTACGCCTTGCGCTGAACTACGCGGATGTTAATCCGTTCAGTAAGCCTGCGCTGCTGGTGCGACGCTTCAGCGATCCGCTGGTTGACCCTGTGCGGCGGGGACTTGCAAGGACAGGACTCGATCCGAAAATCGCTCCAGTAGGCACGATCCTCATCGCGATTCTGCTCGGCTACTTCGCTCTACAACTTGTCGGAACTTTTCTAGGGACGATTGTGGGTGTCATAGACAGCCTGGAGCGCGGCGCAATCGTGTCTCTCATCGGGCACTTGCTGTACGGACTTTTGGCGCTTCTCTCGCTTCTGATCTTCATGCGAATAGTCTTTTCATGGGGAGCAAGCTCAGAAAATCGCGTGCTGCGTTTTCTGATTAAAGTTACTGAGCCGGTGCTTGCTCCTGCCCGGCGCATCATTCCGCCGTTGGGGATGTTCGACATTTCGCCCATCGTCGTGTTGCTGCTCATACAGTTGTTTCAGACAGCGATTGCCGGAACGCTCATTCGTTAAAAGTAGACTGTTACCTGATGGTTTGAGAGAAGCGTTTGATTCAATGTTCGGAACAGGGCGACACGCTCGTTTTCACGGTGCGCGTTGTGCCGCGCGCCGCGCACAGTTCAATCATTGGAGAGCATGACGGCGCGTTGCGAATCCGCATCGCTGCGCCGCCCGTTGACGGGGCGGCTAACGAAGAACTCGCGCGTGTTCTGGCGCGTGCCCTCGATCTACCGGCACGCGACGTAGAGATCACAAGTGGTCACGCATCGCCAATAACGAAAAGGCAGGGAACTTCCGGTTCCGCCTGATATCAAGTATGGAGGTTCTATGAAGATTCACGTTCGCCGGTTAGTTTCCCTGACACTGGGCGTCATGCTGGCGCTTTCCGCATTCCAGCAAGCAATGGCTTCGCCGCCGGAGACTTTCAACGTCCCGGTCACTTACTTTAAGTTGCCGAACGGCCTGAAAGTCGTGCTTTCGCCGGACGCAACTGCGCCGACCGTCGCCGTCGCCGTTTATTACAAGATCGGTTTTCGCATTGAGCCAAAAGACCGCACGGGCTTCGCGCACCTTTTCGAGCACATGATGTTTCAAGGTTCACAGAATCTCGGCAAGATGGAATTTATCAAGATGGTGCAGCAGAACGGTGGCGTCCTGAACGGCTCGACCCGCTTTGACTTCACCAACTACTTCGAGATCATGCCCGCGCACAAACTCGAAACTGCGCTCTGGGCTGAAGCCGACCGGATGCGTGGTCTCGCCATCACGCAGGAGAACCTGACGAACCAGCAGGGCGTGGTCAGCAACGAGGTGAAGGTCAATGTCATCAATCAGCCCTACGGCGGTTTCCCCTGGCTAGACATGCCGCAGTATGCAAACACGAACTGGTACAACGCACACAACTTTTACGGGGAGCTAAAAGACCTGGAAGCCGCGACGCTCAAGGATGTGCAGGATTTCTTCAACACCTACTATGCGCCGAACAACGCCGTGCTGACGGTGGTCGGAGATTTTGATGTCGCGCAGGCGCGTAAGATGATCGAAAAGTATTTCACGGCCATTCCGGCTGTTAAGCAGCCCGCAATGCCTGATTTGGCTGAACCCAAACAGGAGCAGGAGAAGCGTGCGACCAAGAAAGACCCGCTCGCCAAGCGCCCTGCGCTCGCCTTCGCTTACCACATGCCCGCGCGCAACACGCCCGAATATTACGCGATGGGGTTGCTCGACCAAATTCTGTTACAGGGCGAGGACAGTTTGCTCTACCAGGAATTGGTCAAGAAGCGTGGCTTTGCCGCCAACGTCCCCGGCGGCATTAACTTACTCGGCAATATGTACAACTACAACGGCCCGATGCTGTGGATGGGTTATCTCTTCCACGACAACGGCAAGACGGCGGACGAGATACTGACCGCCGTTGATAGCGTAGTAGAAGGCATCCAGGCGAAGCCGCTTGATCAAAAGATGCTGGATCGCGCACTCGTCAAATTGCGCTCCAGCTTCTATGACTCGCTGGCGACCTTCAACGGCTTCGGTCGCGCCGATTTGTTATCGAGCTTCGCTTTGTTCGATGATAAGCCGGAGCGCATCAACACGCTTGAAGCGGAGTTTCGCAAAGTCATGCCCGAATTGATGCAACGAACGGCACGTGAGTACCTGCGTAAGACCAATCGCACTGTTCTCACGATTGAGCCTGCTGCCGCTAAGTAGCTGAAGGCCGTTAATGCTCTGCAAACGAGATGGAGAATTCAAGATGAAGAAAAATTTGATGATCGTTTTCGTCCTTGTGGCAGGACTCCTCATTGCGCCTGTAGCATCCCTGGCTCAGGGTCAGCAGAAACAGAAACCACCCGAAGGCGGAACGCCGAAGGCTTTTACCCTTCCGCAAAAAGAGATTTTTACGCTCAAGAACGGGATGCGCGTGACGCTCGTGCCTTATGGAACTCTTCCGAAAGTGACGGTCAGCGCATTCGTTCGCGCCGGTAACTTGAACGAAGGCGCGGAGCAAATCTGGCTGGCGAACATCACCGGAAGCCTCATGAAAGAGGGAACCACCACGCGTAGCAGCGAACAACTCGCGCAGGAAGCGGCACGCATGGGCGGCCAAATAGGCGTCGGCGTTGGCGCGGATCAAACGACGGTTAGCGGCGATGTCCTTTCAGAGTTCGGCCCCGACTTGGTCGCGCTGTTAGCAGATGTGCTTGAGCGTCCGCTTCTGCCAACAACGGAGTTGGCGAGGATGAAGAATGATCGCCTGCGGCAGCTCACGATTTCCAGAACGCAGCCCGGCCCCATTGCCAACGAGCGGTTCCGCCAGTTGCTGTATCCCAATCATCCTTATGGCCGCGTCTTTCCATCCGAAGAGATGGTTAATCGTTACACGATTGAAGACGTGCAGAAATTTTACAGGGAAAACTTCGGAGCTGCGCGCACATACCTCTACGTCGCCGGGCGTTTCGACGCCGCCGCGATGAAGAAAGCCATCACACAGGCTTTTGAGGGATGGACAGGCGGCAAAGCAGCGGTCGAAGATATTCCAAAGCCAATCGCGGCTCGCTCGATTCACTTGATTGATCGTCCGGGCGCGGCGCAGTCAACCATCTACCTCGGCCTGCCCGTGGTCTTTCCGGGCAATAAAGATTTCATCGCGCTGCAAGTGACCAACGCGCTGCTCGGAGGCTCTTTCGCCTCGCGCATCACTTCCAACATACGCGAAGCGAAGGGCTATACCTATTCGCCCAATAGCTCGCTTTCGACGCGCTTTCGTGATTCGTACTGGTTGCAAGTGGCCGATGTAACGACAGCCGTCACAGGGCCATCGCTGAAGGAAATCTTCTACGAGGTCGAGCGCCTGCAAAAAGAGCCGCCGACCGAAGAAGAGTTGCAGGGAATCAAAAATTACCTGGCGGGTATTTTCGTGCTGCAAAACTCTTCGCGGCAGGGAGTGATTAACCAACTCGCGTTCGTTGATTTGCATGGATTGGATGAGAAGTACCTGACCACCTACGTGCAGAAGGTCTTCGCCATCACGCCCAGGGACATTCAGCGCATCGCCCAGACCTACCTGCTCGGTGACAAGATGACGGTGGTCGTTGTCGGCGACAAGAGCAAGATCGCGGAGCAAGTGGGTGCTTTTGGCCAGGTCAACTAAAACAGTGACAAGTGACAAGTGACGAGTGAAGAGCAAGAAGTTTTTAACTCGTCACTCGTCACTTGTCACTTGTCACTGTTTTTCATATATTTCATCTTCGCAAATTTTAACGTCTGAAACTGAAGGAATCTGGCTCGATGTCTGGACACTCTAAGTGGCATACCATTAAGCACAAAAAGGGCGCGCTCGATGCCAAGCGCGGCAAACTTTTCACGAAACTGATTAAAGAAATCCAGGTCTCGGCGCGCACGGGCGGCGGAGACGTGGATGCTAACGCGCGGCTGCGTAAAGCCGTCTCTGATGCCAAGGGCGCGAATATGCCCAACGACACGATTGATCGCGCGATTAGTCGCGGCACGGGCGCAGAAGAAGGCGTCAACTATGAAGAGATCACTTACGAAGGATACGGGCCGGGCGGCGTGGCCGTGATAGTCGAATCCGTCACGGATAACCGCAATCGAACAGTGGCGGAGATTCGTCACATGTTCTCGAAAAACGGCGGCAACCTCGCCGTGGCGGGCGCGGTCGGCTGGATATTTGAGAAAAAGGGATACATCGTCGTCGGAAAATCCGAAAAATCCGAAGACGAGTTGTTCGAGATCGTCACTGATGCAGGCGCAGAAGACCTCCGTGATGACGAAGACAATTTCGAGATCATTACCTCTCCAGTGGATTTCGACACCGTGTTGGACGCTGTCAAGAAAGCGGGCGTTGAGCCGCAGGTCGCCGAAGTCGAGATGGTTGCGAAAGAATACAAAAAGCTCGAAGGCAACGAGGCCAAACAAATGCTCAAGCTGATGGAGGCTCTGGAAGATCACGATGATGTACAGAAAGTCTCGGCCAACTTCGACATCAGCGAAGAGGATATGGCGGGGGCGTAAAGGTCAGGAGTCAGGATCCGGAAGCGAGAAGGAACACTTCAACTGTTCTGAGCTTCGTTCGTCCTGCCTCCTGATTCAGCCCAATATCAATAAACTGTAAATTGAATTCTCCGCCTTGTTCCTCAATTCCTACTCTACTTTCCTGACAAGTAGGCTTTCTCTCAAGCGACTCTTTACCTCTTAACTTTCGTAAAAAATCTTGACAACGGCAGACCCGAAGATTAACCTAACGCGTCTTCACTGAAGATTCTCAACCACATTTCCGGTTGCCAGCCCGTCTCATATTTAATCCACACTAACGGGCAACGACAATCGAGCTTGCTCTATACCTTTACAAAAGAGGAACGCAGATGCCAACTGCCCAAAAAGGAAAACAGAGAGTGCGTTCGAGCAGTAAGAAGCCCGCCATGTCGAATACGCATACTGTGGCCGGAGAGTCGTACACTGACACAGTTGATCTCTTTCCCGAATCAACAGAAGTCCCGCCGCCGGTGGAGCGCCTGCTCAAGGCCTACGCTTTCGATCCGAGCATAGGCCGGTTCATCGGCAACGAGATGACAATCGAAGTGAAGTACGAGAAGCTCGCCCCCGGACCCATCGGCGAGAAGATAGCGGTCATAGACTATGACGGAGCGAATCAGGTCTTTTACCAGCCGATAGACCTCGATAACCCGAGCCTTCTTATCCGTGACGGGCTTGAGCCATCGGAATCCGATCCACGCTTTCACCAGCAAATGGTTTACGCAGTCGTGAGCGAGACCATTGAGCATTTCGAGACGGCGCTCGGGCGACGCATTCGCTGGCGTCTGGATGAGCGATTGCCGGATGAGAATGGCGAATTTCCCAAAGGAACAATGCCGGGCGACATCTGGCGGCTCAACCTGTACCCGCACGCGATGATTTCCGCCAACGCAGCTTATACGCCATCGGCCAAAGGAATCCTGTTCGGTTATTTTCGCGCCAGCCAGACCGACCCCGGGCGAAACCTTCCCGGACAGACGGTCTTCACATGTCTCTCGCATGACATCATCGTCCACGAGACGACGCACGCGGTGCTTGATGGCATTCGCACCTACTTCTCGGAGCGTACTAACCCGGATGTCCCCGCGTTTCACGAAGCATTCGCTGATCTTACCGCGCTCTTTCGCCACTTCTCGCACAAGGAAGCGTTGCTCGATACCATCCAGAAGACAGGTGGCCGTCTCTATCAATATCATCTCAAGCCCGATGTCGGAATTACCGACAACGAGGAGGCCAGACTTCAAGGCCAGCTTCCCGTAGACAATCCTTTGGTCGGTCTGGCGCAGCAGTTCGGTGAAGCGCGCGGCACCGGC